>JAKALK010000011.1 GCA_021813155.1 bacterium | reverse complement strand
TTATTTTACCCCATTTTTTACTCCAGTTGATTTTTTGCCCTTGATAAGTGGTAACCAAATCGCCAACAGTTCTTTTGATGACGGCTTTATAGAGTTTCTCAATAAATTTCATTAACTCTTCATAATCACTGTAAGCCCAATAGAACTCAAGTTGAGTGTAATCTTGAAGATGCTCGCGATCAATGCCTTCGTTTCTGAAAACTCTGCCAATCTCGAAAACTTTTTCGTAGCCGGCGACGAGTAATTTTTTCAAAGGAAGCTCGAGGGAGATGCGGAGGTAGAAATCCGTATCAAGAGAGTTATGATGAGTTTTAAAAGGCTCAGCTTCGGCGCCACCCGGAACCGACTCAAAAACTGGAGTCTCTACCTCGAGAAAGCCGGCTTTCTTCATCTCCTCCCGGAAGGCGTTCCAAAAAACAGCTTTTTTATAAAAAACTTCTTTAACTTCAGGATTAATCAAAATATCCAGGTAGCGTTTGCGGAGTTTAGTTTCAATCTCTTCGAGACCAAAATGCTCAACAGGAAGGGGGCGAAGGCTTTTTGAGAGAAGTTCGAATTCTTTTACTTCAAGACTTTTTTCCCCTTTTTTAGTTTTAAAAAGGAAACCGCCGGCGATATAAAAATCGCCTCGGTCAAGGGTATTTTTAAGGAGGTGAAAATTTTTCAGGTTGTCTTTTTTAAACACCAACTGAATCGATTCGAGTTCGTCCCGAAGATCGGCAAAAATAACACCCCCTTGGTCACGAATAGAGATAAGGCGCCCCGCGAGGAAGATTTTTTTCTTTGACTTGGCGAGAGAGGCGAATTTTTTCTTAGCTTCACCGACGGAAACCTTTTTTTTAACCCTAAGAGGATAAGGATTAATTCCTTCTTTTTTGAGAAGTTCAAGCTTCTTGAGGCGATCCTCAATTAAATCATTAATCATGAAACTCTAAGACTGCTTGATGGCATCAACAGTGAAAATGACTTCGCCGTCTGGAGTTTTTACTGAAACTCGATCTCCAACCTTATGGCCTAAGAGAGATTGCCCTAAGGGAGACTCGTTGGAGATTTTACCTTCCTCTGGGCTAGTTTCGTTTGAACCGACAATGATGTAGGTGAAAGATTGACCTCCTTTTTTCAGGATAACTTTAGAGCCAACCGAGACAGTATTGGCGGAACCGCTTTTCTCGATAATAACTGCCTGCTTTAGGGTTTCCTCAAGCTCGAAAATGCGGCCTTCAACCCGTGCCTGCTCTTCGCGAGCCTCGGTATATTCAGAATTTTCCGACAAATCTCCAAATTCCTTAGCGTTTTTTAGGCGCTCAGCAATCTCGCGTCTTTTGCGAGTTTTGAGGTCCTCGAGTTCAGCCTTAAGTTCTTCAAGGCGTTCCTTAGAAAGGTATTTATCCATATTAGATAGATTTTAGCTTTTTAGCCGCAAAATTACAACTTAAAAGCTCATTTGGGTGTTAGCACGACATCGAATTGTGAATCTTACGTAGAAATAAGGTTTTTAAATAAATGTGGCCTAGTTTAAGGGAGCTTCTTGAACCTTAAAACCCGATTTTTTGGCGAGAAAAATAGGCTCAAGAAGATTTTCTAGGAAATGATATCGGGTTTGGTTGAATATATTTTCTACCGCCTCAGAACGAAAAGCCACAAATGTTGAGAGGGGGTCTTTAATACCTTTAAACAAAAGTCGGCTAAGTAAAAAGTTAAGAGGCTGAATGATAAGATTTTTGCGAACTTTGAGTATTGATGGAGTAATTTTAGTTCGATTGCCGATAACAACGTCAGCGCCGTTTTCGAAATATGATTTCATTTGCTGAAACTTATCAATATCAATGAGATTATCAATATTCATAACAAGACGAAGCTGCCCTTCAGCAAGAAGCATTCCTTGTCGAAGAGCTAAACCGTAGCCTCTTTGGTCCTCATTGGTAATAAGTCTGAGGTTTCGGATGGCCTCGGACATTTTTTTAATGATAAGAGTAGTGTTGTCTCTAGAGCTACGACTTACCACTATGATTTCCGATAGAAACCCAACCTTAGCGAGTTTTTTGTCGATATCAACTAGGGTTAGAGGTAGGCGTTCGGCCTCGTTTTTAACTAGCAAAATAATGGAAAGAAAGACGTCTGACATTTAGTCTAAATTATAATCGAGTTAAAACCCTAGGACCAGCTTCCGTAATGGCAACAGTGTGCTCGAAATGAGCGGACAGGGATTTGTCTTTTGTAGCATAGCTACCATCTTTAAGCTCTTGAATATTGCAGCCATTATCTAAGTTGCTAAGAGAGATCATCGGCTCAATGGCCAGAACCATCCCGGGAACTAGTTCGAGGCCGGTATTCGGCTTTCCAAAATTCAAGACAGTTGGCTCTTCATGAAGTTGACGACCGATTCCATGACCAGTCAAAGAACGGATTATCGAGAATTTGTTTTTTCGCGCATAGTTTTCAATGGTATAGCCAATATCTCCCAGAGTTAGGCCGGGGGAAAGATTTTTAATAGCTAAATCAAGCGAGTTTCTGGTTACTTCGATAAGTTTTCGGGCTTTTCTTGAAATCCTACCGACTCCAACTGTTATGGCCGAATCGACAAAAAAGCCTTGATACTCAAGGCCGAGATCAATTTTTAATAGATCGCCGTTTTGGAGACAGTAGTCAGAGGGGAGGCCGTGCACTACAACTTCATTTACAGAAGCACAAAGCGTTTTAGGGAAAGGCCTCTTGGCTCCAGCAGGACGATAACCCAAGAAAGCCGGCTTAGCTTTGTTCGACTCGATCAGTTCAAAACTTAGTTTATCTAAAAAATTAGTGGTGGTTCCAATTTTTGCATGCTCAACAAGTTCGCGGATAACCCGGGCTAAAATCTGCCCAGCTTCAGCCATAAGTTCAATCTCGCCGAGACTTTTTAAGAAGGCCATCTCAAGAAAGGCGACTTAGGATTTGGTTAAAAACTTTAAACGGAGCCAGAGTTCCATTAATACGATTTAGACGATAACCTCGTTTTTTCATTAACTTAAAAATAGGTTCTGTTCGTTCGCGATACTCTCCGAGGCGAACCTTGATAACCTTTGTGTCGTCTAAGGTACGGCGGTAGAAAGAACCGGCACAGATAGGACAATATTTAGAGGTTTTGGGAGGATAGTATTTTGTAAGGAGAGGTGCTTTGCAAACAGAGCAAAGAATTCTTTGAGAGTTTCGCGTGATGGAAACTTTTTCGGGAACTTCAAGGATAAACACGAAGATGTTCTTTTTATTATAAAGTTTTTCCAAGATCGGGAGCAAACCATTAGCCTCAAAAAGAGTTCGAGGAGACCCACTAAAAATAATACCCCAACCAGCCCGATGGATTTTCTTAGTCTGTTTTGTCACGGCTTGCAGGACAAACTTAGGAGTCATTAGGATTCCAGAATCGAACAACTTGCGCTCGCGCTTTATTATTTTATTTTTTTGAAGATCGGGATCGTGGACTAAGGATTCACAAAAACGCCCAGTATCAAAATGGATTAGGTTAAGTTTTGAAGCTAAAAGGTTGGCCTGAGTCCCCTTTCCAGAGCCGGGCGGACCATAAAGAATAACGGCAACTGGACGCATATAATAAGTATAAAGAATTTATTCGGAAAATAGAAACTTATTCGATACCTTCGTATTCTCTAACCGTAAGCTGGGCGTCAATTTGCCGCATCGTTTCAAGAGCCACGGCAACAACGATTAAAAGAGCGGTGCCGCTAATAGTCAATACACTGATGCCAGTAATCTGCTGAACGATAATTGGTAAAACTGCAATTAATCCCAGAAAGGCAGCGCCAAAAAAGGTAAGGCGATTAATGGTGCGACTAAAAAATCGAGCGGTATTTTCGCCAGGCCGAATACCCGGGATAAACCCTCCGCTTCGTTGCAGATTTTTCGAAACCTCATCAGGATTAAAAGTTATGGTTGTGTAGAAATAAGTAAAAGCAAAAACTAGGAAGAAGTAAAAAAGGCCATAGAAAAGCTTATTATTGAGAAAACTAGTAACAAGGCTATTAAATTTAACTGAAAAATCAGCAGAAACAACCGAAGAAATTTGGGCTAGGAATTGAGGGAAGAGCAGGACAGAAATCGCAAAAATAAGAGGGATCATACCGGCTTGATTGACTTTAAGGGGCAAGTAACTAGAAACCCCTCCGAAAAGCTTATTACCCCGAACCCGCCTCGCATAGGCAATCGGGACTTTGCGTTCTCCTTCATTTAAGTAAACAACGCCAGCAATTAGAACAACTGCTAAAACTAAAAAGCCTATGTAAGTAGGAAGTTCGCTCGGAGTATAGGTAGCGAGGGCTAATCGAATTTTATTAGGAATCCCACTCAAGATACCGGCGATAATAATCAAAGAAATGCCGTTTCCAATTTTTTGTTCACTAATAATTTCGCCCAGCCATAAAGCTAACATCGAACCAGCAGTGATAACTACAACGTTTGTGATGAGACCCAAAAAATTAGGCCGATCGATAACTCCTTGACTGCTTAGAAGGGTTAAAAATCCATACGACTGGAGAGCAGCTAAAGGAATTGTAAGAATTCTTGAGTATTGATTGAATTTAGCCCTTCCTCTTTCTCCTTCTTCGTAATAGAGCTCTTTAAATTTGGGAAAGATGATGGTCAGGAGCTGCATGATGATGGTGGCGGTAATATATGGTCCCACCCCAAGCATAATAATGGAGAGGTTATCCAGGCCGCCGCCGGAAAAGAGATTGAGAAAACCAAAAAGTTGGTTAGATGAAAAATAAGCTCTAAGTTTTTCGGCGTCAATGCCGGGGATAGGAATAGCTGCTAAGATTCGAAAAGCAATCAAAAGACCAGCAACTATTAAGATTTTGTTTCGAATATCTTTAACCCTGAAAATCTGGATGAGTTTGTTCATGCAATTATTCTACTTTTCCTCCGGCTTTCTCAATTTTACTTTTGGCATTTTTGGAGATTTTCAGATTTTTGAGAGTGAGCGAGATATTGAAAGCCCCACCGCCAAGAATTTTTACATCTCCCCGATAGCCACGCGGAAGTATTCCCAGCCCTTCAAGCGTTGATCGGTCTACAATGACTCCTTTGCTATTAGAATCGACGAGATGACGCAGTTTGAACGCTAAGTCTTTCAGGTTCAGGACGATGGGTTTTAGATTTAGGGGTTTATTTTTAAAGCCGCGTCTTTTAGGCAGGCGAAGAATAAGTTCTTTCTCGGCTTTTTTTATCTTACGACCAGCTCTAGATTTTTGGCCCTTGGTACCGCGGCCAGAAAAAGTACCTCTTTTACCTCCTCGGCCGATCCTTTTCTTGTTAGATCTTTTAAATTTTGACTTAAGTTCGTGAATTTGCATGATCTGAATTTTGATGTTTCGCACGAAGTTCTCCTAGGGCTTTAATAGTAGCCATCGCGTTGGTAAGTTTATTAGGCGTTCGCCCTAAGCATTTTGCAGTTGCGTCTTTGACGCCCGCCAAACTTAGGACAAATCTAACTGCTCCCCCAGCCTTAAGGCCATGACCCTCGGCGGCCGGCTTTAAAAGAACGCGAGCGGCACTGTATTTGGCACTTACTTCGTGGGGAATAGTTCTCCCATTTTTAAGATCAATAGTGAGGATATTTTTCTTAGCACCGGTTTTAGCTTTATTAACCGCTGATTGAACGTCAAGGCCTTTAGCAATGCCGACTCCAACTCTGCCTTTCTCGTCTCCTAAGGCAACCGTAGCTCTAAAACGAAAACGCTTGCCACCCGCTACTACGCGAGTAACGCGTCTTAAATCTAAAACTTTTTCTTTGAATTCGCTTTTAGCGACTTTTGAAAAATGGGGTTTCATCGATTTTTAATTATATCTTTAAACCAGATTTTTTAGCAGCTTCAACTAGAGCCAGAACTCGCCCTTGGTATCGATAATGGCCACGATCTAAAACCGCGGTTTTAATACCTACGGAAACAGCCTTCTCTGCTAAAGCCGCCCCAACTAACCTGGCCTGTTCAGTCTTATTTTTCCGACCTTCTCCTAATTTTAGATTACGACTTGAAATGGCTAGAATAATGCTGTGTTTTTCATCATTGACCAGCTGAGCATAGATAGCTTGATTACTTCTGAAAATTGCAAGGCGGGGTTTCGTGGCAACCCCAAAAACCCTGGCCCGAGCCCTTTTTCCTCGCCTCTCTCGTTGTTGATTAATAGCCTTAGATTTATTCATAGAGATTTTTAAGAAGAAGCAACCGCTTTTTTCCCGGCCTTGCGTCGAATAACTTCTCCTTGATAATGAATACCTTTACCCTTATAGGGTTCGGGTTTTTTAAACGACCTAATCTTAGCGGCCGCTTGACCGACCGATTCTTTATCGATACCCGTAATAACGATCTGATTCTTTTCTACTTGGATTTGAACGTCGCTCGGAGGATCAAAACGAATAGGATTAACAAATCCAAGTGACAAAACTAATGTTTTTCCTTCGAGATTGGCTTTATAGCCTACGCCTTCTATTTCAAGCACCTTCTTAAACCCTTGAAGAACACCTTCGAGGCCGTTTTTAATCAAAGACCACATAGTGCCAACGTTTGCCTTGGCTTGCCTTAAATTTTTATCAGACTTCACGCTAATTTCCTGGTTTTGAATAGCGACTTGAACATACGGCAAAACCTTAAGTTGCCTTTCGCCTTTTGGTCCTTTAAAAAACAAAACTCCGTCAGTCAGGGTAACTGACGCTCCGGAATTAATTGTAATTATTTTTCTCGCTAATCGACTCATAGTTTTTTACCAAATTTCGAATAAATATTCACCGCCGACTTTCATTTTCCTAGCTTCTTTGTGGTTAAAAACGCCTTTTGAAGTTGAGATAATAGCTAAACCGTAGCCGTTTTTGACGGGCTTGATGTCGTGATAAGTGGTATAAATGCGGCGTCCTGGACGGCTAATAATCTTAAAGTCTTTAAAACTAGGTTGGTGGTTTTGATAGGAAAGCTTAATATCCATGTAATTTTTACGATTTATAGCTCTTTTTTGAACTTCATGAAGATATTTGTCCTTAACCAAGATTTTTGAGATCTCAAAATCTACCTTTGAAAAAGGAACTAGAAGAGATGGTTTCTCGGCCGCGTAAGCATTTTTAATTCGTGCTAAAAGATCGTAGTACATAAATTATTACCAACTTGATTTCTTCACTCCGGGAATCTGCCCGCGAGAAGCCATTTCTCTAAAACAAATACGACAGATACCAAAGAATCTCATATATCCCCGCTTCCGACCACAGCGAAAACACCTTCTAACAATCCGGGTTTTAAATTTTGGCTTTTTTTGACTGCGAGCGATTACAGATGTTTTGGCCATAATGAGTTATTTATGAGATTTAAGTGGAGACTTTTTGAAGGGAACGCCGAGTTCGGTGTATAAATTTAAACTCTCCTCACGATGTTTTCCTTTGGGAACTACATTGATGCCAAGCGGGAAATTGATTAAGGAATCTTCGGCATTGATTTCAGGAAAGACCGAATGCTCTTTGACCCCAATGTTTAAAACGCCTCCAGCATCAACCGATTTCTTATCGATTCCACTAAAATCTCGTACGCGAGGCAGTACTATTTTAATGAGACGCCCAAAAAAATCAACCATTTTACGGCGTCTTAGGGTTACCCTAAGGCCAACAATTTGTCCTTCTCTTATTTTAAAACTGGCAATTGATTTTCTGGCCCGACAAACTTGGGGTTTTTGACCCGTAATCAAAGCTAAGTCTTTCGAGATTTGAGGGAGGATTTTTTCCTCAAAATTCGGCTGGTTACTTAATCTGCCAACACCAGTGTTAATAATAATTTTATCAAGACTGCGATTTACAGCGGACAGCTCTTTTTTTTGATGAATAGGTTTTTCAATCATATTTAAGTTTTGGCCTGGCAGTGCTTACAGTAACGAACTCTTTGATTCCCCTCTTCGCGATGTCCAACCCGAGTTGGTTTTTTGCAGTTTTTACAGATCAACATAACTTTAGCGACCGGCATTGGACGCGGAACCATAACAACTTCTCCTTTCTGGCCTTGCTTTTTAGGACGAGATCTTTTTTTGAAAACATTAAGGCCCTCAACGGTAACTCGATTTTCTTTAGTTAACACATTAAAAACCGAACCGGTTTTGCCGCGATCCTTTCCAGATAAAATTTTAACTTGGTCTCCTTTTTTTATGTTCATACTACTTCTTCGGCCATAGTGATTAGTTTTTCAAAACCTTTAGCTTTTAATTCTCTCGGGAGTGGTCCGAAAACTCGAGTGGCAATTGGCTCTTTTTTGTTATCAACGATAACTATAGCGTTTTCGTCAAATCTAAGATAAGAACCATCCGACCTACGGATAGGATTACGTTGTCTTACAATTAAAGCCTTAATAATATCTTTCTTTTTGACGTTTTTGCGTGGTTCGGCAACTTGAACAGAGGCGATAACAATATCTCCAACTTGGGCATAGCGGCGACGAGTACCCCCAAGAATCCTAAAGCAGCGAACTGTTTTGGCTCCTGAATTATCGGCAACTTTTAAAATGGAACGTTCTTGAATCATTGTTTACTTTTTTCGATACGACCGATTATTTTCCATCTTTTCTCTCGCGAAATGGGCCTGGTTTCTTCAAGAATAACTACGTCTCCAATTTTGAATTCATTGTTCTCATCATGAGCTTTAAATCTTTTCGTAACCCGATAATAGCGGGAGTATTTAGGGTGTTTTTTAAGACGCTCAATCGCGACAACGCGAGTTTTTGCCATTTTATCACCGACAACGACCCCTTCAAGTTTTCGTTTTTTTATAACTTTTTCTCTCATGATTTTAAATTATTATGCGACCCTTCTCGAAGATGCAAAAAAGTAAGGACTCGAGCGATATTTTTTCGTAAAACCCTAAGAGTGGTAACGTTCTTAACTTTCCCGGCTGCTAAATCAAATTTTAGGCCATGGAGTTGTTCCTGATAATCCCGGAAAAGTTTTTCAAGTTCGGGCGTGCTTTTATTTTTGAGTTCTTGGATTTCTTTGTTTTTCATAAATAATAATTTCTATTTTTTCGAAACGACTTTAGTCTTAAAAGGCATTTTATAACCTGCTAGCCTAAGAGCGGCTAGGGCGGTGCTGCTATTTACTCCATCAATTTCAAAAATAATTCTTCCGGGCCGAACGGGAAAAACGTAGCGATCGACGCTTCCTTTCCCGCCTCCGAGAGTGGACTCTGGGGGCCTCTTGGTAACCGGCTTATCTGGGAAAACTCGAATCCAGAGACGTCCTTGTCTTTTTAAATAATTGGTAATAGCGCGACGACCGGCTTCAATTTGTCGTGAATTTAACCAAGCGGCATCAACAGCTTTAAGACCATACTGGCCATAACTTAACTCAAGACCCCTAGTTTCAACTTGGCGTTTTCTAGAACGTCCTTTTTGCCACTTTCTATGTTTTACTTTCTTAGGAAGGAGCATAGTAGATTAATTTCTCGACTTAACGCCGACCTGTTTATCTTCGGGCACGATTTCTCCTTTATAGATCCAAACTTTAACTCCAATGGTGCCATAAGTGGTAAAAGCAGTAGCCTGACCGTAATCAATATTCGCTCTTAGGGTTTGCAATGGAAGAGTGCCGACCTTAAGCCATTCTCGGCGAGCGATTTCGGCTCCCCCAAGACGACCTGAAAGCCAAATTTTGGTTCCCTTACAGTCACGATTTTGCATAATCAGGTCGAGATATTTTTTCATTACCCTGCGGAATGGCATCCGTTTTTCGAGATCCCAAGCAACTTGCTGAGCAGTATAGACGGCCGATATCTCAGAGCGTTTTAATTCTTCAACATTGACACTTAGATTAACTTTTGCTTTTTGATTTTTTCGAACTTCCCGTAAAGATTTTTCGATGGTTCGAGTAAGATCCTCGATACCCTTTCCACCCCGACCAATGACAAAACCCGGTCGAGCCGCTTGAATGATCACTCTTAAATTATTCGAGGTGCGTTCAATCTCAATTGCAACAATGCCAGCTTGATTGATCTTTTTTTGGATGACCTTTCTAATCGTTTCATCCTCTTCGAGATGGTTTTTGTAGTTGCCCTTAAGGAACCACCTAACCGGCCACCCTTTAGTTACACCTAACCTTAATGATTGTGGATTAATTTTCTGTCCCATAATTAGTTGCCAATACCAGATTTGCGACTGAAAACTTTTTTGAAGAAGCCGGGGTCTTTCTTATTTTCAACTCCAAACGTTTCTTCGTTGGCTTTGTTTTTGTTTTTAGAGGGTTTTGATCTTTTTTCTTCCTTGTGAAGTTTAGTTTTTTTCTTTATCACAATTGTAAAACGAGAGTCTCTTTTTTCACCGCCTTCTCCAAGAATCAATGTTATGTGGCTCATTTTCTTTTCAATAGGAGTGGCCATACCTCGTGCCCTGGGAAGATATCGCTTAAGCATAGACCCTTGGTTAACTTGGATGGATTTTACAAAAAGCTTTTCTGGTTCAAGACGTTGGTTATTTTTAGCATTGGCAGCAGCAGAGCGCAAGAGTTTCAAAATAGCTTGAGCGGCCCGGCGGCGCTGCATAAGCAGTTGAGCTTCGGCTTCATTTAGCGAAAGACCTTGAATAATCCCGGCGATTGCTCGTACTTTACGTGGGGCTATTTTCAAATGATTTAATTTTGCAACTTGATCGGCCATAAAATAATTTTATTTTTTTGCTGTGGTTTTAGCGGGGGCGTTTTTGTCGGCGGGAGCAGGAACCGCTTTTTGCTCTAATTCGCGCTGCATCTTACCGCCGTGCTTTATAAACTTTCTGGTTGGAGAAAATTCACCGAGCCTGTGGCCAACCATATCTTCGTTGATCCTAATTTCGATGAAGGTTTTACCGTTATGGACAGCAAAAATATAGCCAACCATTTCGGGGGAAATTTCAGAATCGCGCGACCAGGTTTTAATAGCTATCCCTTCTTCAGGTTTAACTTTTGAAATTTTTTTCAAAATATTGGGATCCACAAAAGGACCTTTTTTAGAACTTCTACTCATGGTTTATTTTTTACTTTTTTTAGGCCGCCGTTTAATTATAAGGTGACTGGACCATTTTTTCTTATTTCGCGTTTTGTGACCGCCAGTAATCTTGCCCCAAGCTGTTTTAGGCCGTCGAGTACCCCGTTGAGTCCTTCCCTCTCCTCCGCCGTAAGGATGATCGACAGGGTTCATTACTGATCCCCTTACAGTCGGGCGAATACCCAGCCATCTGGAGCGGCCGGCTTTGCCAATCGTAACTAAGTTGTGTTCAGGATTCGAAACTTGCCCCAAGGATGCATAGCCTTCCCAAGGCACTCTTCTTACTTCTCCAGAAGAAAACTTGAGATCAGTGTAGCCATTTGCTTGAGCAAGAATTTCGGCGTAAGAACCGGCCGAGCGAGCCAACTTGCCTCCTGAATTAGGCTTTATTTCAACGCTAAAAATCTGATAGCCAACTGGAATATTTTTTAGCTTCAGTCGATTGCCGGCTTTAAGCGGAGCGGATTCTGATGTAATAACAACATCCCCTTCTTTAATGCCGTGCCAGGCTAAGAAGTAAGCCTTTTCGCCACTGGGATAACTAACTAAAGTAATAAAAGCGGTACGATATGGATCGTATTCGATAGTTTTTACTGTAGCGGGAACATCGAGATGGTTTTGTTTGAAATCAATGATTCGATACAGTTTCTTGTTTCCCCCTCCTTGATGGCGAACAGTAATTCTCCCTTGAGAATTGCGCCCAGCGTGAGTCTTAATCTTCTTAAGCAACGATTTGGTGGGTCTAACTTTGCTTAGAGAATTATAACTTACAACAGAGAGATGTCGGCGAGATGGAGTTGTGGGTGAAAAATTTTTCATATGATTACGGAGTTAAATTAATCTTTTGCCCGGCTTTGAGGGTAACGATAGCTTTTTTGACGCCAGTTTTAAAACCGACGATATTGCGATATCTCTTTTTTTTCTCGGCGGTGTTAATAATATTTACTTTCGAAACGGTAACTTTATAAAGGTTTTTAACAGCTTTAGCTATTTCGTTCTTAGAAGAATGTTTGTCAATAATAAAAACGTACTTGCCGGCTTCATCTAGGGCAGTGGCTTTTTCGGTAACTAACGGTTTTTTAATTAGAAAAATTTTAGTTGTCATATTACTTCACGGTTTTATAGTGCTTTTGAATAGAAGCTATTCCCGACTCTTCGATAAGTATGTTTTTGTGGTTTAAAAGATCGTAAACATTTAAGGAATCAGCACTAAGGGTTTTTGTTTTAGTGAGGTTACGTGTAAGCCGAATTGGTTCTTTATTTTCGGGTTGAGTAATGAGAAGGGTGTCGAATTTTTTATCGTTTTTGTTTAGATCTAAAATAACCCTCAAGTTGGTCGCAACGGTCTTAGTTTTAGCAGGATCAAATTTGAACTGATCAACAACTTTAACTCCGGCTTCTTTAAACTTCTTAGAAAGGACGCAGAGGATCGCCAGGCGATTCATTTTTTTGTTTACTTTTTGGGAATAATTCCTTTCCTTACTTGGGCCATGAGCTTTACCCCCACCAATCCAAATTGGCGAACGAATAGAGCCGTGTCTTGCGCGTCCAGTACCTTTCTGTCTCCATGGTTTCCGTCCACCACCCCTAACTTCTCCCCTCCCTTTGGCGTGAGCCCAAGGATGACGACGGTTAGCAAGTTGAGACAAAAGAACTTGATGAACAAGCTCCGGGTTCCATTTAACGCCAAAAACTTTTTCTGGGAGCTCAACCTCTTTAACTACTTTTCCTTTAAGATCAATGACAGATTGTTTCATGGATTTTATTTTCTAATTTTGCTTATAGCTATGAGGCTGCCTCTTGCTCCTGGAGTAGCACCTTCAAGATAAAGAAGATTGTTCGCTTGGTCGACCTTAGCAACTCTTAAATTTTTAATAGTAACTTTTTCAACACCCATATGACCAGCCATTCTCCTTCCCGGAACCACTCTTTGAAAAGCAGTGCTACCGATAGAACCAGGCGCGCGAAAACGATTTTTCTGACCATGGGTTCGAGGCCCTCCTCCGAAACCATGACGCTTAACTACCCCCTGAAAACCTCTCCCTTTAGAAACGCCGGAAACCTTTACGTGATCGCCTTCGTTAAAGGCTGAAACATCAAGAAGATCGCCAACTTTTAAATTGAGATCTTGCCCGTCGGTTCGAAATTCTTTTTTAGATTTTAAAAGTGACAACTGCAATGATTCGTAACCGTCTTTATCTTTGGCACGGATTAAGGAAATTTTATTGGGATCGGCTTTAATAATCGTAACGGGCGTTGCGCGTTCTTTCTCCCAAATTTGGCTCATTTTCAGTTTTCTTCCCAGAATAAACATGGGCGGAATGAATTAAAAAAATGTCCTGCCTATTTTAGCGGGACAACTTAGAAACCATGCGCCTTTGAGCAACTCAAAGTCTACGGTGTACTTACAGGTATTTTGAAAGTTTTTGGAACAAACATAGATTTTTTGTCCGCCAACTTCACAATTCCCTCTCGGGGCATGGGTCTTAGCCGCTAAAACCTTGGTGCTTATTCTACACTACAAACCAAGGTTTTGTCTAGGGGAAAGGGCCAGAAAGCCTAAAACCCCTTTTTAGGGGTTTTAGGGATGAGGAAGCTATTAAAATTCCTGGAAAAAGGGCTGGCCCAGCTAGATCATTTTGATCTCTATATCGATGCCGGCGGGAAGATTTAGATTGCTTAACGATTCAATAATCTTCTGGCTAGGGTTCAAGATATCAACCATACGTTTGTGAATACGAAGTTCAAACTGTTCCCTAGAATCTTTGTGAACAAAGGTTGAGCGATTCACTGTGTATTTTTTAGTTTCGGTAGGTAAAGGGATAGGGCCGATAACCTTAGCATCTTGGCGGGTTGCGTTTTCAATAATCTGGCGAACAGAATTATCCACTAACTTGTGGTCGTAACCGCGAATTCTTAATCTGAGTTTCTGGATTAAGTCGTTTTCTTTTTTCTTAGGCATGCCTTGGTTAAAGAGTTAAAGAGCTAAAGATAAATCGAGTTTACTTACTAATCTTAGTAACAACACCAGCTCCAACAGTCTTGCCTCCTTCACGAATAGCAAATCTTTGTTTCTCTTCAAGAGCTACCGGCGCGATAAGCTTAACTCCGATTTTTACCGTATCGCCGGGCATAACCATTTCGGTGCCTTCCGGCAAAGTAACTTCACCAGTAACGTCTGTAGTTCGAATATAGAATTGAGGCTTATATCCTTTAAAGAATGGAGTGTGACGGCCACCTTCTTCTTTACTTAAGACATAAACTTCGGCGTCGAAATCAGTATGAGGAGTAATACTGCCTGGCTTTGCGACTACTTGACCGCGCTCCACGTCTTCTTTTTTCAATCCGCGAAGTAAGATACCAACATTGTCGCCAGCCTGACCCTCATCAAGAAGCTTATTAAACATCTCGATGCCGGTGACTACTGTTTTCTGAGTGGCCTTCAAACCAACAATTTCAACTTCTTCATTTACCTTGATTTTCCCTCTTTCAGCCCTGCCAGTAACAACTGTTCCCCGGCCTTCGATTGAGAAAATATCCTCAATAGGCATCAAGAATGGCTTATCAAGATCGCGAACAGGCTGAGGAATATATTCGTCGAGCGCTTTTACTAAATCGAGAATTGGCTTTGCATCAGGATCATCGACCGACTTAGCATTTAAAGCCTTAAGAGCGGAACCTCTGATAACCGGTGTAGCGTCGCCGTCGAAATTATATTTCTTGAGAAGTTCGCGAACTTCGGACTCGACAAGATCAACAAGCTCTGGGTCATCAACTTGATCAACTTTGTTTAAAAACACAATGATTCGGGGTACGCCTACTTGATAAGCTAAAAGAATGTGCTCGCGAGTCTGAGGCATCGGCCCGTCAGTAGCAGCAACAACTAAAATAGCGCCATCCATTTGGGCTGCGCCGGTGATCATGTTTTTAATGTAGTCGGCGTGCCCAGGAGCATCAATGTGAGCATAATGACGTTTTTCAGATTCGTATTCTGAGTGGTGAAGAGCGATGGTAATCCCTCGAGCTTTTTCTTCGGGAGCGTTGTCAATCTGATCAACTCCCTCTTCTTTTTTTGCCAAACCCTTCATAAAAAGAATGTGGGTGATGGCTGCAGTCAGAGTGGTTTTACCGTGGTCAACGTGACCAATAGTACCGACGTTTACGTGAGGCTTGGAACGATCAAATGTTTCTTTTGCCATGTTTTTATTTTATTTATGTTTTTGGTTTCTGGGTTTTTGTTATTTCCCTTAGACTAAAACCCAGAATCCAAAGTTGCTTAAATTTTTTCTTCGACTTTATGTTTGATTTAACGACAATTTGTTATTATAGACTTTTTCTTTTTTGTGTCAATCCTTACAGTAGCGAACAATTACAAAAGAAATAATGTTATTTTTTCTTTCCTTCGACGATGAGTTGTTCGATGTTTTTAGGAACTGGTTCATAGTTTGAAAACTCCATTGTGAAAGAACCTCTTCCCTGCGTCATTGACCTAAGTTCGGTAGCGTAGCCAAACATTTCAGAGAGTGGGACTTTGACATCGATAACTTTCGTATTAGCTCGATCAGTAATACTATCAATTTTACCGCGTCTGGAATTTAAATTGCCGGTAACTTCTCCTAAAAATTGGGCTGGGATGATGACTTGGGTTTTCATAATAGGTTCAAGGATAACTGGTTTAGCTAGTTTGGCTGCTTCTTGAAACGCAATCGAGCCAGCAATCTTAAAAGCGGCTTCAGAGGAGTCAACTTCATGAAAAGAACCGTCGAAAAGAGTGACTTCGGCGTCAATGACTGGATAGTGCGCAACTACTCCTTTGTCCATAGCCTCCTTAATTCCCTTTTCAACCGCAGGAATAAATTCTTTAGGAATATCCCCTCCTTTAATGGCGTCAACAAAAACAAAGCCACTACCCCTCTCAAGAGGAGCAACTTTTAGCCAAACATGTCCGTACTGCCCTCGACCACCAGACTGGCGAATATATTTTCCTTCGGCTTCGGCGGAACCAGTTATGGTTTCTTTGTAGGCAACTTGAGGTCTTCCGACGTTAGCTTCAACGCTGAACTCGCGCTTCATGCGATCGACAATAATTTCTAAATGAAGTTCTCCCATGCCAGAGATGATAGTTTCGCCAGTTTCCTGATCGCCTGACACTCGAAAAGTGGGGTCTTCTTCGGCTAAACGCCGGAGAGCAACGCCCATTTTTTCTTGGTCAGCCTTAGTTTTCGGCTCGATGCGAACACCAATGACCGGCTCGGGGAAGGTAATCTTCTCAAGAATTATAGGAGCATCAGGAGAACAAAGCGTGTCTCCGGTAGTGGTATTCTTGAGGCCGACAATGGCGGCAATTTCACCGGCGAAAACTTCTTCAACTTCTTCTCTTTGGTTTGCGTGCATGCGGACAATTCGGCCGATTCTTTCTTGTTCTCCTTTCGTCGAATTTAAAACATAGGAACCTCGCTTTAAAACTCCAGCGTAGTTTCTGAAATACGTTAGACTGCCAACATATGGATCGGCAGCAATTTTGAAGGCTAGGGCAGTAAAAGGCTCCTCATCTTTAGGATGACGATGAATTTCTTCGCTTGTTTTTGAGTTAATGCCTTTAACAGGAGGAAGGTCGAGAGGTGAAGGCAGGTAATCGATAACGGCATCCAAAACCAATTGGACACCTTTGTTTTTAAGAGCAGACCCGCAAAAAACGGGAGTGATTTTATTATTGATTGTGGCTTGGCGCAGAACTCTTTTTAAATCTAGCAAAGAAATTTCTTTTCCTTCGAGATATTGGTGCATAAGGGCATCGTCGTTTTCAACAATTCTTTCAATCAAATGATGCCTCATTGACTCAGCTTGAGTTTTTTCTTTTTCGGGAATAGGAATTTCAACTAGGCGCTCACCGTGATCGCCGTGGAATTCAAAAGCTTTTTGATTTAGAAGATCGATAACGCCGGAAAAATTAGCTTCGGCTCCAATGGGCAGCTGGAGAGCTACGGCGTTTTTAGTTAGTCTTTCAAGGATAGAATTAAAGCTATTCTCAAAGCTAGCTCCCATCCGATCAAGTTTGTTAATAAAACAAATTCTGGGAACGCAATATTCATCAGCGTAATGCCAGTTGGTTTCAGATTGAGGCTCTACGCCAGCAACGCCATCAAAAACAACTACAGCTCCGTCTAAGACCCTTAACGATCGCTTAACCTCGACTGTGAAATCGATATGACCGGGAGTATCAATTAAGTTGATCCGGTGCTCATAGTTTTTATTTCCTTTCTCATAACTGGGGATCCAGAAGGCAGTGGTGGCGGCAGAAGTAATGGTGATTCCCCTTTCCCGCTCTTGTTCCATCCAGTCCATCACCGTGGTGCCCTCGTGGACTTCTCCTATCTTGTGGGATACGCCAGTGTAGAAAAGAACGCGTTCAGAGACTGTGGTTTTGCCCGCATCAATGTGGGCGATAATACCGATATTTCTGATTTTTTCGATGGGATATTGTCGGGACATAAAATTTAACTCCTCTAAACGGATATCGTCTGGAATTACCTATTTGTGGTTCTTGCGGCAAAGTGGGCGAAAGCTCGATTAGCTTCGGCCATCCTGTGGGTATCTTGTTTTTTCTTTATAGCGGCGCCTTCATTCTTAGAGGCAGCAATAAGTTCGCCGGCAAGCCGTTTAGCCATCGGGATGCCCTTTTTAGATTTGGCGGCGGCAATAATCCATCGCGTTGCTAGTATAAAACGCCTCTCGGGAGTAACTTCTTGGGGAACTTGGTAATTGGCTCCACCAACCCGACGAGAGACTACCTCTAAAAGCGGAGAGGCATTAGTGAGGGCCTTTTCAAAAACAGCGAGTGGATCTTGATGGGTTTCTTTTTTTATTTCGTCAAAGGCGGCATAGAAAACCTTCTCGGCAACGGTTTTCTTGCCTTCTTCCATTAGGTAGTTGATAAAGCGCCCTAAATCGACGCGGCTATAAATGTGATCAGGTTTGTGATATTTTTTGTAAACTCTTTTCTTTCTCATGATTACTTTTTAGCTTTTTTCGCGCCGTATTTAGAACGCTGCTGTTTTCTGCCCTCAACGCCAGTAGTATCAAGAATGCCCCTTACAACGTGATAACGAACACCCGGCAAGTCCTTAACGCGACCACCACGGATGACTACAACCGAATGCTCTTGAAGATTATGACCCTCTCCTGGAATATAGGCAGTAACCTCGGAACCATTAGTAAGTCTTACTCGGCAAACTTTTCTTAGGGCGGAATTAGGTTTTTTGGGTGTGGTTGTAAAAACTTTTAAGCAAACTCCCCTCTTGAAAGGAGAACTGGAATCAACTGGTTGATTCTTGAGTGTATTAAAATAATAAGATAGGGCCGGCGATTTACTCTTGGCTTTTAGGGATTGCCTGCCTTTCTTTATTAACTGATGAATAGTGGGCATATATAAGTAAAAAAATGAACTGTCCTCTGGGCAGTTCTAGAACAACTTTTTCAGCTGCAATTTAGGACATTGAGTAAATGTTAAAAAAACAATAGAAAAATGTCAAACGTAATTAGGTTCCAAGGGTAGCCAGAAAAACATTAGGCCCTACGACAAAGAAAAAGACTCGAGCGATGATAAGAAAAAGAATGTTTGAAAAAAGATAGAGGAAAACAAAAACCAGGAAAATACCATAGAGCCCTGTTCTTTCTATAGCCAGAGCATACCGAGGAAAAAGGACGGTCAAAATTTTGGAGCCATCCAAAGGCGGGATGGGAACCAGATTAAAGATTGCGAGAGAGGCATTAAGGAGTGCGACAAATCCTAAAAGTCCAATGGTCGTGGGATTTAAGAAACCAACGCCTAATCGAGCGAAGAGACCAACCACGATTAACACGAGAAAATTCGAAATCGGCCCGATTAGGGCAACTTTGAGTGGCCCATATTTTAGATCTTTTCTGAGATTTAATGGATTATAAGGAACCGGCTTAGCCCAACCTATAACAACTGGAGAGTGAGTTATAAATAGTATAAGAGGTAAAATAATAGAGCCAAAAGGATCAATGTGCCGCAAGGGATTCAGTGTAAGGCGACCAGCAAACCGGGCAGTTTGATCCCCTAAGCGCTCGGCCATAAATCCGTGAGAAATCTCGTGGATAATGACGGAGAAGATCAAGGTGAGAAATTGGAAGATTATGAAAGGCAAGCTAGTCATAATTAGAATATTTCTTGAAAATCAAGGGTTTCAAGAATATTATTAGCTCGGGCTTACATATTCTAGCACTCTTCATTAAAGAGTGGGAGTTCAAGAAATTTAAAGCCTCCGTGGTGAAATGGATATCATAACTGGCTTCGAACCAGTAGGTGGGGGTTCGATTCCCTCCGGAGGCACAGGGTGTGTCGTATTTATCAAAAAACGCCCAGAAGACGGGCGTTTTTTGATAGGTTCCGCAAAGTTCTTCTATTGAGACAAAAGATTAATAAGTGGAGCGAAGATAACACCGAGGAGAGAGGGCTTATTAATAGAGCTTTGGGGAGGAGGCGTCCCGTTTTGGAATTCGCCCGGAGGAGGAGCGAAACCCGGCGGCGGCATCATACCAGCTGGAGGCTGGCCACTTTGAAATCCAGGAGGAGGGGTTCCGTCAGGGGATTGACCGCCCTCAGGTGGCCGTACATCTCCGGGTGGCATCATACCGGCTGACGGCATTTGACTGTTCGGCGGCATCATACCAGCTGGTGATTGAGTGCCTTTCGGAGAATTAGCTCCTTGAGGAGGCATCATATTGCCCGGGGTTCCATTTTCACTGAAACA
>JAKALK010000010.1 GCA_021813155.1 bacterium | reverse complement strand
TCAACCGCGGAACACGATCAAAAAGTTATTTCCACTAAAGAAAGAAGGGACGAGAAAAGTCATACTCTCGTCCATAGCTCAAAGGATCCCAATTATCTGAATACCAGCAATCATGACAATACACCGCATACGGATCGTCTCCGTGGTAGGTTGTTAGAACGTCTTTTTTGCAGAGGTCACATTTTCGTCTATATAAAAACCTCTCATTTCTCCAGCAAAGCCGCCGAATTAATCGACACTCCGGGCACCACGTCGGCGGCGGAACTTTCATTTTTTCGTAGAATTGAAAGTCCTCAGGCTCAATCACAAAACTCCCTTTGCAATTCTGGCAAATTCTAGTCTCAGGACTCATTCCAAAATTATACTCCTATTCGCCTGTCTGTATATTCGTACCGATTCGTAATCCGTAAAGAAATCAGAATTTCTTCAAAAATTCTGTCAGTAATCCCACCGGCGCGCCGGTTGAACCCTTCGATAAAAATTCACTTTCCGCCGGCGTAGTTCGAGGCGCCATATCAATATGTACCCAAGGTATTGCCGTTTCGCCATTGTTCGGCTTAATAAACTGCCACAAAAAAATTGCGCCGCTTATCGCCCCGCCATAGCGATTCTTGCCCATATTCGCCACATCTCCAAAAGTTCCTTTTATATCCTCCTCGTATTCTTCCCAGAGAGGCAAAGGCCAAACAAAATCCCCTACCGCTTCTCCAGTCTCAACAAAACGTTCCTGAACTTTTTCGCTCGTTGAAAAAATTGCTGAAGCTCTCTGCCCTAAAGCCGACATGGCCGAACCAGTCAAAGTCGCCACATCCACTACCAACCGCGGCTTACATTTTTTTGCGTACTCCAAAGCATCCGCCAAAATTATCCGTCCTTCGGCGTCTGTGTTTAAAACCTCAATCGTTTTGCCATTCATCGTAGTAAGCACATCGCCCGGATGATAACTTGAACCCGATGGCATATTCTCAACCGCCGGCACTAGTCCCACAATATTTTTATTAACTTTAAGTCGCGCTAAAGCCGCAATCGCATGCATTACCGCCGAACCTCCGGACATATCCATATGCATTTCATAAATCGAATTATCGGGTTTTAAATTTAAGCCCCCAGTATCAAAAGTTACCCCTTTCCCAACCAAAACCACCGGCTTCTCTCCGCGCGGACCCTTTAGATACTCCATCAAAATAAATTTCGGCCGCTCGGAAGATCCCTTGCCAACACCCAAAATCCCACCCATCTTTAGCCCGGCTAACGCATTTTCGTCTAATACAGTTACCTTTACGCCCCATTTCCGTCCAATTTCTACCGCCTCGCTCGCCAAAACCTGCGGAGTCATATCGCCCCCCGGCGTATTCGAAAGATTGCGGGCGTTATTAATTTCCTCTCCGATTATCTCTCCCGCCTTTAGCGCCTCGGCTAATCCGTTCTGTTTCAAAACCAGAACATCAATTGTTTGAACAAAAGACCACCCTTCTGCCTGCGGCGTCTTGTATTTCACGAATTCATAATTCGCCATCTGGAATTGCGTTGCCAAAACCTCCGCTAAAAGTTTCTGATTTTCCCGATTATCCTTAGCCACAAAATCATTAAAATTCACCGCCAAGTCTCTGATTCTCTCTCTCCTTGCAATCGCCACCACGCGCCGGGCCGCCATTATCGCCCTTCGATTATTAAATTTCGCCTTCTCGCCTATTCCAATTACTAAAACTTTAAGTCCAGAAGGCAAAACCAACGGATGGCTGTGCTCCTTTTTGACCGGAAAATTTTTTTGGAAATTAATCAAATATTTCTTATCCTCGACCGATAAAAATTTAAAAAACTCATGTCGATCAATCCGATCCTCATCTTTGATTAAAAATACCGGCGTACTCGCCTGTCTGCCGATGGACATCGATTTTGAAATTGTTTTGCTTAACGTTATTTCCATTTTTCAAAATTTGAATGCCAAAACTAAACTCGAAAAACCATTTTTTCGTAACCAGCTCTAAAAGATCTAGACCACGCAACTCGTGAGCCACTCTTTATATTCACGATTTAGACGATGCAGCGCGAAAGAAGCTATGCAGGGTGTTTTATAACTATGTAAACTGCGCACAATATCCTCGGCTTCTTGAACTTTGGAATCAATCGTTTTTACAATCATTGACGTTTCCTCGGTTTCCATCAGTCCCCCATTGTCGCTGTAAACGGATTTAATCGGGAAGATATTTACGCACCCAGCTGCCTTCCGCTTCACGAGAGCTCTTCCAATTCTCACTGCCTCCTCGTGGTTTTTGCAGGTAACGTATAGAAAAACCATTAGTTGTGCTGAATTTGCCGACCTTTCATCCATTACTCAATTTTCATTTCAGCCGCATATTACAATAAAAAATAAACCTTGGCAACCTTGCGCAAAGACCTAAGATAATAACAAAAAGTCTTAAAATAACTACAGTCTCTTTTCGACTTCCCACACCTCCTTCCCAATATAACTATTTACCCATTCTAAATCTCTTATCAACTTCTCTTCCCTTAGTCTTTCTTCGGCCTCTAACCCCTTAGTCAATTTTGTTCTTCTTACTAATTCCAATTCAGCCTCTATGTCTTTCCTTAGAATCACAAACCCTCTCCGAATTGATTCCTCAGCCTCTTGAATTTCCATCGTTAACTTCGCTTTCTTAATTTTATGATGATAAGAATGATAAATAAGAAAAGCACCTAATGCTAAAAGAGCTCCAAGAAGTATGATGAAAAGCACGAAATAGAAACTCTCATAACTGATTCTCTTCTCGCCCAACTGGATAGCTGTCTTAGCTACTTCAATATCCAATTTAGAGCTGGGCGGACTTAACCTCTCGCCAACTCTAAGTTGAGTCCAAGCTGAATATTTCCCCGGATTTAAAAAGTCTGGCAGCGACAAAAACCATTCTCCATTCTTATCCGTCCTAACTGAATAACTAATGGCTTCCCCATTCCCCTCAGATTGAATATACACAACCACTTCGGCATCAGGCGCTCCCGCTCTACCTCCAATATAGAGAATTTCATCGTTAGAAACAGATTTAGGAAATAAAGTTACCACCGGGGGCTCAACAGGAAGGACGGAACGCTCCGAGGCTTTCGCTTGCACCGAGAAACCCGCAGCGAACGATGAAATCAAAAGAATAATTCCAATAATCAAAAGATTGGTACTGCCGCCAGATTTATATTCTTTCTGTTTATTTTTAAGCTCTTCAAGTTTCGGAGCGATATCAGGATGTTTAAACGCTCCAGCTTCCAAGTGTTTCTCTACTTGTCGATGCCAAATCCAAACCAAGCGACCGAAATAAACCAAAACTCCTAATCCTAAAATGCCGAATAACCAAACCCAAAACCACGGAATTACAAAGCTCCCCCGGAAATTCAGGCCTTCACCTTTTACCACTTCAAAAATCGCTTTTGTAATCGCCAACTTCTTCGAAGATTGGGTAAAATTAGATGCCCGGTCATAAGCTCTGACCACCACATCATAGCGACCAAGCTCCAAGTGCCTCGAATAAGGCGAAGTAGCTTCAACAAAAAACGGGGTTTCGTTTGGCAACCCTTCTTGCTCAGACTTTTCAAGAGGAATAATCTTAATCTCATAATGATCGATACCCGAAACTTGATCGGTGGTTCCAAACTCAAACAGTGGATTTCTATTCGAAGTCCGATCTGATGGAGTAATACCAACTTCGAACACCGATGGAGGAGTTTTATCTATATTCACTACATAATGCGTGACCCCTCCCCAGGAATGATCGCGTAAGGATTTTATGTGAAAATAATGAACGCCGTCAGCTAAATTATTATAAGTTACTCCAGTTTTCAACCCTTCCGAAATATCATCCGGGATGTCGACTGGAGAATCATTTAACACATAACTAAACCCCTCAATATCAGGAAAACTCTCCCACCTAAAAACAACATTATTATCTTTATACCAATTCTCTTGATCGGGATGGCTAGGTGAAGTCACCACTGGACCTGCAGGCGGCGGCAGGACCAAAGAATAAATCCCACTCCCACGCTGCCCAAGAACATCAGTTCCACGACCATCGTTTAAAAGCACTCTTGATGAATCTAAAAGCTTTAGAGTTGCCGAACCAGTACTCTTAACTCGAAAAGTTACCGTAGAAATCAATCCGCTTTCTGTGTTAATACCAGGACTTGGTATCGTTCCCTGAAACTTTAGGGTCCCTTCCTCATTAGAATAAGCAGGTTGGCTTACCCAAATTTGGATTAAAGATTTCCCGGCCGATGGCGTTACCACTTGCAACTTATCCGGAGGAAAACTCAAGTTTGCCTCAACTGCATTTACTGAGTTCCCTCCCGTGTTTAAATAAATCGAAACTGTAAAAATGCTTCCGACCGAAAAAGTTCCGGAAGCTGGCCCAACCGTTAAGGAAGCCCCAGATATCCCCGAAGATGTAGTCGGCCAAAAAAGAACGCCAACAAAACCGGGAACTAACGCAAAGAAAACAAACGCCCTTCGGAGTCGTTCCATCTTTCTTTATTATAAACGCTTTCTTCTAATCACTCTGTTTATAACTAAAACAGCTACAAAAACCGCCACGGCTAAAAAGAAAAGAGTATATTTCACAAAAGCACCCCAATCATAAATTACAGCCTCGTTAACGTTGAGGGTATTATCCTTAACTATCAACTTTGCGGACCAAACCCCTAAAGGCAACGCGGCTGGATTCTGTGTTGGAATCGGCTTCGTCCACCAAAACCAGCGACGATAAGAAAGCAGAACCTCCTTAATACCGGTTCCATCGTCTTTCACTATAAAACCTAAAAGTTTTTGAGTTTGAACAACCGGGTCATCGATGAATAGGAGCGATTCGATCCGAGGGGGCAACGTATCAGCCCCAATCTTCGGCTCTTGTCCCCCAATAACCTCCCCTTGCTCGACTATCCGTATTCCCTGTCCTCGAACATTAGGTGTAATCTTCGTTCCCTTCCCATTCGCAAGGTAAACTCGAGGATTTTCAAAAACAATATTCCCCTCTCCAGGTTTAATTCCACGAAAAACAATTCTCCCCAATAAACCCCCTTCTCCTGAAAAAGACTTCAAACTTCCGCCCTCAATCTGAATTCTCCCATCTTTAAAAACTTTCGGCTGGCTCCTAGTAAGATCAAGCAAGGAACCGGCATTATTAAAAGAAACAAATTCAATTAGATCGGCCGGATAGATCACTGACAGAGAATAAACATTTAAAGGTTGATCTGAGTTCACCTTTACCTCAACCGAAAATTCCGTTCCCAATCCTACTCCCCCCTCACTAGAAACTCCAAAGTATAAAACAGGTGCATGATAAGCAAAAACGGCGACCTCGCTAAAAACAAATGTAAATAAAACCGAAATTAAAACAGCTGTCTTTTTCATAAATTATCCGGTCCAATAAAACATCATTACCGAAACATCAGGAAAATCGACCTGGCCATTATTGTTAAAATCGTATTGTTGAATTCCGCCGCCCCTACCGCCGTAGTAATAAAGCAAAATAGAAAGATCAATTAAATCCACCATGCAATCACCGTTCAAATCAACTTTCTGAAGCGCTAAATTATCACAAGGCGAGGGTATTAGCGGTTGTTCTGGTTGCAATGGCAGAGTTGGTAGACTCGGTGGCCGAGGAAAAAGTAATGTACCTCCTCCCGATGGAGCTTGTGTTGTTGAGGTTGGAGTAGAAGTTGGTGTCGTAGTAGCTGCGACTGCCGATAAGGTCGGATATCGCCCATAACTGTCAAAAACCGTCCCTGAAGAAAAAATCATTCTGAAATACCAATTCGAAGAGGTGGCCGCGGAATTATTTTGCAAAACCCAGTCCCACTCCCCTTTTTGTCCAGATAAAATTTCATTTGGCGAAGCTGCTGAAGGATTAGACTCTCCATACGACTCGCCAACATCAGAGTCGCTTAAAATTGGCGACATAATAATTGCGCCGTCAGCTACTCCAGGATTATCATAAAAAACCCAAGCCGTCGAGGTTCCAACATTAGCAAATCCACTCGAAGTCGAGTTAGAAAACTGCAAACTGAAAGTTAAACCAGAACTCGCCGTCGCCCCTGCGTTTACGTTCATCCTCAACCTCAAGACGCCTCCAATATTCGGTGTACTCGTTCCAACATTCTCGCTTGCGATTCCCGTCGTTGGAGTAAGAGAGTTGGCGTTTCCATACCACCGGTAACTATTTTGCGTTAAGTTCGCAGTCGGCGTTACCGTCGTTGTCGTTGTAATCTCGACGCCCCAAACCCGCATCAAGAAAAACCAACCCAACAGAAAACTACCGCCGACAAAAAATAGAGTAAAACGACCCCATTTCATCCCGCAAAAAACTTAAACTTCTTACGCTTGAAAACGAAAAAGCCCACAGCAAGTACTAAAGCCGCAATCGAATAATAGATCCAATTACCTTCAATGTTTTTCAGAGCTAATTTAAAAGGATTCGAAAGTGAGCCTTTCTCTAAGACGTTAAACACCGCTCGCTGATGAGCCAAAATTTTCCCTTCTTTATATAAATTCACTGACCCCCAATATTGACCTACTCCTAAGTGAAGGTCTATCGGAAATTCAATCGTCAAATCCTGGGTGGTAAAGGGAGGTATTTCCTCAAAACCATCGTTCTTTTGGATAAATGCCAACCGAACAGCTCCAAATTGATCCGATAGTTCATAGACCGCCTGCTCAAGCGACTCTGGCACATTTCCTCCATTATAAAACTTAACATAAACTCGAGGCGACCAACCTTCCTCAATATCCAAAAAACGCACTAAAGGAATACTATATTCCCGATAAATTCCTGTTCCTACAGTAAGATTAAGTAACAACTTAACTCCTAAAGCTACTGTTACTTGCCCAGCCACATCCGGCACACCAACAAAAGTAACGCTTCCTTTATAAAGTCCCAATTCGGCGCTCTTTGGAATTCTTATCTCAACATTCACCGGGAACTGTCTCACGCCTTTCGGAATGATAATCTCATCGCCATTATTAATAGTGATCCAACTCTTTATTCGATCATTAATCTCGAGCTCTGCTTTAATTCTAGTGTCTTGATCAGGATGGTCTTGAACCAAAAAAACGGTCTGCACATAACGCGACCCTGGAAGCAGGTGGTCCGAATTTACAAACGGCGGAGAAATTCCAAAAGCCGCTGAGGCAAGATTGGTCTGAAGTCCAAAAAATAAAATGGCAACCCCAAAACCAAACCACACCAGCCGATTGTATCGCCAAATCATTGTTGTGCCATTATATCACAAAACGAAAACTCATCCAAACCAATTAAAAATTAAAGTGTTTTCGAAGTTAAGGCTGGAAAAGTGCCGAGAACAGCGTTACCCCAGAATAAGTCCCTGTTGCCAACCCCGACGGGATCTCGATCCCCCAATAAGTAGGCCGCACTACATTAGTCGTGCTTGTCGGTGAAGTTAGCAAAAATCCAGAAACTGTTGCCAGAGTGTCAGTTAAGGCCGTGCTTGTTCCGGCCCAAGTGAAGCTTGAAGTTGAAAAACGTTGGCTGCTTGTTGGAATTGAACTAGTGCCAAAAGTAAGAGTTGAATTCGCTCTAAGTTGAAGTGTGGTCGAAGAATTGCCAGCGTTTGTTGTGGTTGCTGTCTGGTTAGTTGACTGAGACGTGCTTGATGCCGCCATTGTACCGTAGTTAATCGATGAAGTCGTTACATTAAGCGCAGTCAAGGTTAATAAATCACAAGTTGGTTCACTAAACGCCGAATCAGCCGTTGTAGTTGCCCCTGCTGAATCTGTAACATTTACCGTTGCCAGCCAACATTGCGAAGCGAAACTTGAAGAGGCATCGGTGGCATCGGCAAAATATTGAACAGAAAAGGTAGTAGTTGAAACAATTGTCGTATTGCTTTGGCAAGAACTGGTTGCCGTGAAAGCTGTGACTCGATAACAATTCCTGTCACTTGCAGTGGACAAACAAGTAGAAGAACTAATCCCAGAACGGTAAATCATAATCGTCCTTGTCCCGTTTAAAATATCGTTGCAGCCATTGTTGTCGACAATTGTTACGTTGACATCTACGTTTGTAGTTGTATTAGCCGTCATTACTAAGCTCGTCGAGTGATTCAAAACCACAGCCCCAGAAATCGATGGAGTTGCGTTCCCGACTACAACGGTAGAAGTTACTGTTTGAGAAGAACCGGCGCCCTGAACAAGAGAGATAAAAGTATCTCCCAAAAGACTATCTAAAAACATCACTAATCCCAAAGCTAGAACAGAGCTGATTAGAAAAAACCCAAAAAACCGCTGCCAATCACTATTCCCGAGCATTTTATTCATTATACAATAATTAAATCAAAACAACCTGTGGAAAACCCGAACACAAAATACGTCTAAGGAGAAAATACTGCCACAAATGTATTAACTCCGGAGTAAGTACCGGGTGGAACAAAGTCAGTCAATCCAACTCCCCAAAAAGTATCAGCCTGCGATAATCCATTACTTACAGTTGAATACCTAACAGTTGACGTCCCTACTCCTCCATTTGTGTTTTTCCCGGTCAACTCGTAAAGATAGCCATTTTTCGCAAACGAAGTATGCAAAACAGTCTTCGCTGATAAAGCCGTAGTGTTTACCCAAGAACCCACGGTCGCATCTGAATTTATGGGGGCATAAAGAACCGAGGAAGTAACGCTCCCTACTGTGTCTGTAAATCCACCGACTACATAAATATAATCCCCGTTAGCGACCGCAGTCTCATTAAAACGTATCGCCGGCAAAGCTGTTGTGTACGACCACTGCCCTACAGTCCCATCAGAATTCATCTTAGCGTAGGAAACCGACGAGGTTCCATTAGTACCGGGAACTTCGTTATCTCCGCCTATTAAATAAACATACCCATTCCTTATAACTCCGGCGTGATAAGTAAGTTTCACCGGCAAAGCTGTTGTATAATTCCACGAACCGATTGATCCATTGGTATTTATTTGAGCGTAAATAACTGACGAGGTTGTATTGTTCGGCGGAACGGAACCGCCAAAAACATACAAGTACCCATTATATGCTGCAGCGGGAAAATACCACGTAGTCGTCGCCAACGAAGTTCCCGTAGCCCAAGTGCCAATAGTTCCATTGGCGGCTATCGGCGCATAAATAACCGACGAAGTTCCTTGACCACCTAAAACATAAAGATAGCCATTATAGGCCACTGCCGAATGCTGAAGTCTAGCGGCCGGCATTGAAGTAGCGTTCGTAGCCCACGATCCTAATGTTCCATCCGTATTTACTTGTGCATAATAAACCGTCGATGTATCCGCAATCGCAGTATATTCTGTACCACCCAAAAAATAAGCGTAGTTTCCATAAACTGTCGTCGCCGCATCCGTAAATCCAGCCGGCAAAGCCGAAGTATCAGCCCAAGACCCAACATCATTTACTAAGCTCACCCGAGGCCTAATGGTTACGCCGGATATAGTTGTAGCTGTATTGGTTAGAACATCTCCTCCTCCACTAACCCCAAAGTAAAAGGTTGAGCTGGCATAGTGCTGCGAAGAAGTGGCAAGTGAGTTAGAGCCATTAGTCATAGCAATTCCTGAAACCTGCAAAGTAGAAGAAGAATTACCCACGTCCGATATACTCATAATCTGATTAACCCAACCCGTAGTACTAGATGGATTTACTGTCCCATAGCTTATAGAAGAAGTTGAAGCGCTTATGGCCGTCAAAGTCAGAAGCTCTACCCCGCTAGAATCATTAGAACCCGTAGCGTGGGATGAGTCGCTTGCAATTACAGTCGCGAGCCAGTTGTCGCTTGGAAAACTTGAAGACGCATCCGTCGCTTGGGCAAAGTAGTAAACTCCGAAAGTTGTAGTGGTATTTATGTTTGTATTTGAAAGACAAGAACTTGTCGCCGTAAAGGCCGTGGCTAGGTAACAATTCAGATTATTCTTTGTCGTCATACACGTCGAGGAGGTAATACTCGAGCGATACAACAAAATTGTTGAGGTGCCGCCCGTAATATCGGCACAGCCATTGTAATCTGCAATATTAGCCGTCACATTAATCGCAGTCGTAGCATTCGCTATCAAAGTTGAACTAGAGCCTCCATTAACAATCACCGAACTTACAATGGGCGACGAATTGCTAATAGTCAAAACACTCGATATCGAAGAAGTGGTACCCGCCGCCAACGCTTCTTCCCTGTTTTGAAGAAAAATCACTTGTGTAAAAACCACAAAACCAGCCGCAAAAACTAAACCGGCTAAAACTAAACCAAAACCGCTCGAAAAAATCTTTCGATCACCCATTTAGCTCTCCTAAATTATATCAAATCCAGTCGTATTATCTGACTACCCGCTCCGTATAGCTATGGCACAAAAACTGCAGTAAAAGTGGTCGTACCCTGATAAGTACCGGTTGACGCTCCAGCCGAAGGGCCAACTCCCCAAAACGTATCTTTCTGGCTATTACCATTACTCACCGTTCCATACCGAACCGTACTCGTCTCTGATCCTAGGGCAGTAGTTTTTAATCCACCTAAAACATATATATATCCATTCCAAGTGGTCGCCGCATGATACTGTAATCCGGTTGGAAGGTTTGTTGCAGCATCCCAAGCGCTTATCGTTCCATCACTCGCTATAGTCCCCACTCGCACCGTTTGAGTTGGTGTGCCTGTATCCGTAAGATTCTCTTTCCCTGCAATATTGTAAATGTAATCTCCCATCACTACCGTCTTTTGCTTAAACAATTTTAGCGGTAAAGCAGTCGTATTAGTCCAGCTTCCGATCGTTCCATCAGAATTAAGAGCAGCATAAATAACCGTAGAAGTCGCACCGACGGCACTATTATAAAAACTCGGAATATTGTAAATAAAACCCTTGTTTATCACCGCTTGATGATATTCGGAAACACCGGGCAGCGCGCTAGTATTACTCCAAGAACCGATAGTCCCATCAGAATTTATCTTTGCGTACGAAACCGTAGAGGTATCACTGGTGCCGTCATTACCTCCTGTAACATAAAGATAGCCATTCGTTCCAGCAGCAGCGACAAGTAATTTTAGCCTGGTTGGCAAAGCAGTTGTATTAGTCCAGCTTCCGATCGTTCCACTTGATTGAAATTGAGCGTAACGCACCGTCGTAGTTGGAGCACCACCAGCATTTCCTCCGATCATATAAACATATCCGTTATAGGTCGCCACCGCCTGTTCGTACAAAGGATACAGCAGAGCCTGCGTATTCGCCCAACTTCCAACAGTTCCGTCCGAATTTATTTGAGCGTATTTAACGGTTGAAGTTACCGCTATATCTGTCACATTAAACCCTCCAAAATTATACAAGTATCCATTATAGGCAACAGCAACCGCTTCACTAATTGTCGAAGGCAGCGCCGTTGTATCCGTCCACGCGCTTACTGTATTTGTTGTATTTGTAGTATGAGGATTTAATGTTATCCCCGAAATTGTCGTTGCCGTGCCGCTCAAAATTCCCTCGCTCCCTCCGAAAGAAAAAGTCGAGCTAGCGTAGTGCTGCGAAGAGGTAGCTATAGTATCAGAACCCTTCGCGAGCGCCGTACCACTCACCTGAATCGAAGTCGAACTATTTCCTACATCCTGAATAGAAACAATTTGATTAACTAATCCAGTAGTACTTGATGGGGATATAGTTCCATAGCTAACGCTTGACGTTGTTATATTAATCGCAAGCAGCGTATTGAGCTCAACGCCAGTCGCTGTACTCGAAGAAGTCGATGTGGGCGTTGTGTCAGTAAGTGTAATCTGCCCTTGCCAATTTTGCGCCGCAAACGAAGAAGACGGATCAGTCGCTTGCGCAAAATAATAAATACTTGCTGAACACGTCACCGTACTGCTCGATGCTCCGCTAAAACTGCAACTCGAACTCGGGATTTGATAACAGTTCAAATTATCGGCCGTACAACTAAAACCCACTCCCGATCGAGAAATTGTTGCTGTCGCGTAATTAAAATTACTCCCCGTCGTCGAGGCTACCACACTTACAGCTGTAGTCGTATTTGCGATTAAAGTAATAGCATTCCCACCATTTAAAACCACGTTTGAAACCGAATTCCCCGCTGGCGCCGTGTATTTCGCCAAAACTACGTCTCTGTAAACCGGCATAGAATTTTCGGAACTAACATTAAAGGTGGCATTATGAGTATGATTTGTCGTGCCGACGTTATTATTGGTGGTACTGGTAGCCACCTTAACTTTTCTCACTATGTCGGCCGCATAGATATCACTGGTCCACGTAACACTCCCACTATGATTGTGAGTACTCGACCCACCGGTACTCCCAAATGTGCTTGTACCATAAAGCAAATTTCCCGCGTAAGCGCTACCGCTCGTAGAAATCTGTGACCAATTCGCCGGCAGACTAGCATTATCGAACATCGCGATCATCCCGCTTGGAATAGTGGATGTCGCCGTTAATTGCCCAAATACCACTCCAATATAAGGGGGTCTATTATTATCTGCGGCAAGAGCAGAACTGGTAGCCAGTGGATGCTGATGTCCGGGTTCATTCACGGCCGGGCTAGTATTAGCAGTATCGGCAGTTTTATTTGAGGCAGAACCCGAAAAAAACACAGTTGGCCAATTTGATAAATCGTGAATATGCGTTGCTGATCCATCATTTCCAATCGTGCTTGAACCCATTAAATATCTGTTTTCTGTGGTCGAAGCATAAATCCAATTCGCCGGCAAAGAAGAAGACGCGACATCAAAGATAGCTATCGCCCCGTTTGGGAGAGTAGTCGTCGCCGCGCTGATAAATTTCAATCCCCGATAGAGTGGAATGATACTATTTTGGGACGTTGTTGTATTCGCCCAAGAATGATTGTGCAGATTATCTGGGACACTCGCTCCTGTAGTCTCGCCAGTTGACGTAGTTAAACTTGCTGCGGTTGAAGTCGAAAAAGTTAAAGAATGATTTACAATATTCGCGCTAGTACTAGCCGATCCAGGCGTTGAGCTAGCTCTAGGGAAAACACCCAAAAACGCATCACCCGCACTACAAGAAATACACGTCCACCCATCGGGAATAGTCGCCCCCTCCCAAAGCAAGATTATTTCTCCCGCCGCGTCCGCCGCTACTTGCCAATTTCTCGATTCCTGCCATAAAACTTGATCGGTACTACTTGCATCGCTAAACGTAAGCGGTCCCAATTTATAAAGCTCTGGACTCACATCCGGTGCATCAAAAAAATAATTTATACTTATTTCTTCTCCTTTCTTCATGTTCACCGTCCACGAAATATACTGAATGTTGTCCTGAGAAGTCTTCTTCGCAGTAACCCTAGTAAGAATACTAAAATCGAGTGGCACCACTTCTTTTATTACTCCGTTAAAGTCTTGATTAGCTTTTATTTTTATAGGCACTTCATACATGGCAGGCGGGAAAATTCTGGTTGGCCCAAGTCGCTCTACCTCGAAAATCGGCTGCTTTTGAACTTCAAACTTATCGCTAATTTGGCGAACGCCGTTTTTAGTGTTAGCTATTACAGTCACATCATAATTCCCAACCTCATCTGCAATTAAACTAGAAGAATAATCGGGCTCGTTCGTAATCGTCTCGGGGCCGCAGGCATTACTTCGTTTAATTGTTCCGTTAGCCGTAGAAAAGCTAAGCAGCTTCCCGCTAGGTGTCGAAACTTTTACTTTAACGCCGGCATCACAAATCGTTCTTCCCAGATCATCGAGTACCCCGATGCCGATTTTGGCACTATCTCCTTTCTTATAAATAGACTCATTAAAATTAACCACCAGCACTCCCCAGTTAAAACCGGCTTCAGTAAAATAAACTGCATTATTTTTTAATATCCATACTCTTAACTTATAAGCGCCGGGACGAAAGCTGCGCTCCGGCTCAGGAACACTAATTTGAAGCTTATTATTAACAACCACCAAAAACGGCTTAATATCGCTCACGTGCCCATCGGTGCCTATGATTACCGCTTTAATCGGTTCTTGGGGAGTAACATTTTGATCTCCGCCCCCAACCTGCGCAAGTACCTTGTTATCTAAGTTGAGAAAATTGGAACTGTAATCTCCAAGACGCGAAAGCAAATCTAAGGTCGGCCGAAAGAAACTAGCCAAAAAAAAATCTGACTCTCCACTCCTTTTGTAGTCGTATACGTGATTCAATGCCAGCTCCCTTTCCAACGATATCCGCCCCGGCGTATTAATCCCGCTAGCCAAAAAAGGAACCTTAAAATCCGGTGAATCCCCCTCGAAATTCAAAGAGGAGGAAGAACTAATAGGTGGAGTACTACTCGGAACTGGCAGATTATCTAAATTAAACTCAAACCTAGGTGTTTCATTTGGAGCAAAATCATCTCCTTCCCTGCCTACGGCTTGTGGCTTTTTATCTTGCGGCAGAATAACAGTTGGAATACCCTGTTCTTCTCCTTTGTCTTCCTTGGAAACCACATCTAAGTTACCGGGCTTGAAAATCGGAGGCACATCGTATTGCACTTCAAGAAACATACCATCAAGAAAAACCTGGGGGAGTTTTTTTAGGGTCGTTGGGATATCTTTAATCCTTATTTGAACTTTCTTGATATCTTCCCAAGACTTAAGCGGCAACACCGTCGTTAATTTCTGCCAATTTTTAGGATTAACTTTTACCAACTCAATCCACTCCAATCCATCTAAACTATAACTGACACTTAAAAAATCATCACTTGGTTCAGTGGGAGGTACATAAATCTCTTCGGATGCTGAGGTAGTTGAAGTCACCGCTGTCCTTATCGGCACAATTTCTTCTCCATGAGGGACACTGCTGCTTGTCTCGATGGAATTAGTGGCTGGTATTTCCACGGCAGGAGTCGTAGTCACAGCCGCGTTTTCTTCGGCTTCTGCTCTAGAGAATAACCAGGATCGCAAAATTGAAGTCGGGCCACCTTCGACACCGCCCCCGGATTTTATAATACTAGAAGATACACTACTGGAAGGCGCGGGTACTTCCTGTACCCCGCTCGAGGGAGCAATAATTTGATCCAAGGAACTCGATTCAGTTGTAGTGGTGATAAGAATATCGCGAAAAACATCCGAGCTTGTCGGTGCAAAAAGAGGGCCAGAAGTCACATTTTGAGGAGAAGTGCCGCCAGAACTACTTGATGGCAAACTTGAGCTAGTCTTATCGCCCACATTAGAATCAACTCCGCCTTCGCTTTGTTTTTCATCCTCTCCTTGCTTATTTAAGCCCCGAATATCCCAAACTAAAGTCAAACCAACACTATTGATGTTCCCCTGTGTTTCAAATTTATCGGGCACAAATCGCCCACAGAAAATCTCTCCTGGTTTCGAATCTAGAACGGAAGAATTATCGAGTGTATAGGAATCGGTAGTATCTCCCTTAGAGAGAGTTAAAATTTCTGGTTCCCCCTGCGCTAGTTCAGGTTTTTGCCATGTTCCAAGGCAAGTTGCTGGATAGAAATCATCAACCTCCGCCCTTGTTAGAACGCTACGCACTAAATAAGTCATTCCAACCACCGCCAAAAACACCAATCCTAAAACCCAAAAGCGGTTCTTTTTCGAAAGAAGTGGTTTTAAATCAATAAGGGTCGGCCGTGAGTGAAAGAAAGAAGCAAATCGCCTACGAGCTAAGGAAATATCATAAAGCTTATGCTTCGTTTTGCGGCGCTTAAATATAATCATAGAAAACACAGCGGGGTAGAAAACCCCTGCTTTAATTTTAACACCAGATGCTTAAATTTTACTGTCTCGCTGTGGATTAAAGTTAATCCCCAACTGAAGCTAAATCCCCGAAATTAATATACGTAAATACTACTCAAAACCATCTCTAATTTAGTTTTTAAAACCCCTTAAGGTCAATATTTAAAAGATAAGAAGCCGCCCGTAATATAATGTTGACTATAAGCGCCGCAATAACTGGCGCAATTACCGGATGACGAATGAGAGCCTTAATTCCCCTAGGAGTTGCCGACAAATCTTCGGCTTGCTTCGTTACCTCTTTTTCTATTTCTCTGACCGAATCATTTTCCATTTTTCTACTTAATAATTCTGACTCCGCTACGCTAAAAATCAAGTTGAAAATACAAGGGGCTTTCGACGGCAAGTGGGGACTTTAACCACTCATATTAGATAAACTACCTAAACTGTATGCTTTCGTTTGGCAATTAAAAGAATTTTATCGTATGGAAATTCAAAATCAGCAGCCTTTTTTATGTCGCGATCAATAACTTCGAAACCGTGCTTTTCAAGAATTGCGACAAATTCATTCTCGGTATAAAGGTGGATATAAATTTTCCTATCCTGAAGAAAGGGCTCCTGAGGCTCAATTTCGCCATGCCCCACTTGAAAGACAAGTCCTAAAATGCCACTGGGTTTTAAGTAAGTTTTGATTCTTTCGATAACACGCTCCATTTGATCCTGTTCGAAATGAAAAAGAGAATATCCAGCCCACACAGCATCTTTTTCTTCGTCTGGATCAAACTCTCGCATATCGGCAATAGAGAACTTAAGATTCGGATAATTTCGCTTAGCAATAGCAATCATATTCTTCGAAAAATCTACACCCTCAACTTTCATTCCTTTCGAGGCAAAGTATTCAGCAGAAAATCCAGTACCGCAACCAAGATCAAGAACAAGCCATCCTGGTTTTAGGTATGAAAGAAAGATATTAGGGAAACGCAAATCTTCATCCGACTCTATTAAATCGAATTTCTTGGCATATTCTTCTGCGATGAGGTTATATATCTCAACCGCATTTTTATTTTTTTCATCCATTGGCTGCCGGGCAGGGATTCGGACCCCGATACTCGCCTCCAAAGGGCGATGTCCTACCATTAGACGACCCGGCAAGATAGAATTAATTACTCACTATTTAATTATACCCGAAAGAAAAAAGCAATCAGATCATATTACCCCCAGGCAGTCTCCCCCTCTTTTGGACTACCACCCCTAAAACAAAAAGTGTCGTCGAAGTTACAACCGAGAACATACAATAAATGCAAATCGCCCTAATAACAAAAAACTGCAAATACAAAAACCAAAACGAAGCCAAAAGACCAAAAATTGTGATTTTTGCCGCCCAAATCAAAAAATTCTCGCGCTTTGTTTGTAAAAACAAAATCGACAAAACAAAAACCGCAAAGTAAAAGAGGGATCCTCCTAAAGCCACCGGCACCCCAAAGACCACCGAGTATTCACTTGTCGTCACCTTCTCGCACCCTTGGAGAAATGTGCAGGGTGGAATTGCCCCCCGGTAATGTTCGATAGTTAAATAAGCAGCATCAAGAAAACCAAGAAAGCTAACAACTAAAAAGGCAATCGCAATTTCCTTAGGAACTTGATGCATCTAGATCGGTACTGGTATTTTGCTTCGGCGCTACTGGGCCAGCATTTTGAGCCTCGATTATCAGCTTTTTAAACTCATCGTAACTTAACGGATTGTTAATTTTATTGCCGTTAATGTAGAAAGTTGGAGTCCCTTGAATATTTGATCGAAGTCCACTCTGAAAATCACCTTCAATCTTATCCTTCACTTCACTCGAATCCATATCCCTCTTAAAATTAGCCAGATCTAAATTAAGCGACTGCGCGTACGCTAAAAATTTTTCCCTAGCCGCTGAATCGTCCGCCCAATCTTTTTGATGTTCGAAAATCAAGTTATACATCTCCCAAAACTTACCTTGCTTACCGGCTGCCTCGGCTGCCTGAGCTGACAAATCGGCATTCTTATGAATAGTTCGGAGTGGAAAGTTGCGATAGACAAACGACACCTGATTTCCTAATTCTGACACTAGTTTTTCAACGAAAGCATGATAAGCGGCACACGCAGGACACTGAAAATCGCCGTATTCAACTAAAATCACGGGGGCTTTGAGGCCGCCTCCTTTAATCCAATCTTTTTCGGTAACAGCATCTTTAAGCGAAGCTGTACCGGTTGTCCCATTCCCATTACCCCCGCCAAAATAAGCCATCGCGAAAATCGAACCGAAAACTAAAACAAAAACTCCGCCCCAAATCAGCCAACCTGGCACCGCTCCTCCTCTCTTCGAAATAAGGTTTTTCATAGTCAAGATATACTACATCAATAGTCAAGAAAAGTAAAGTCCAAAAACATCGCAACGACTAGAACAACCGAATCAAATCGCGCGCTGTAATCACCACCATCAACGCTAAAAGTAAAGCAAAACCGACGCCGTTTATAACAGCCTCTAGTTTAACCGGCACCGGAGAGCCTTTTATCTTCTCAATTAAAATCAAAAAAAATCTTCCTCCGTCTAAAGCTGGAAAAGGTATCAAATTAATGACGGCTAAATTAACAGAAATCAAAGCGAGTAAATTTATAAGATAAGCCCAGCCAATTTTTCCAATTTGGCTCGCAATCGTAAAAATTCCCACCGGCCCAGTCACATCCGACGAAAGTCGCCCATTTATCACTAAACCCTTAAGCAAAATATAAAAACCTTTAACTGTGCCAGCTGCTATTAATCCCGTCTGCTCTAAACCATACCAAAACGACTTGAAAAAGCCTTGCGGATCAGCCCCGGCCGGAGCAATCCCTACCCCTAAAGCTCCCTCTTCCGGCTTAACCGAAACTCTGGGGACTACTTTAAATTTTAACTTCTCGCTGCCTCGCAAAACACTAACTTCAATCTCCTTCCCTCGGTTAGCGTTCACAAAATTAACAAAAGTATCGGAATCAGTGTAGCCCTCTAAAATATCGTTTGCCTTAATCCCCACTGCTTCGGCCGGCGAGCCAGGTTGAACCGCAGTCAGAATCAAAGCCTTCGGCGTCCCTACTAAAAAAACCACCGAGAACAAAAACCAACCAATAATTAAATTTACAAAAATTCCAGCCAAAATAATGACAGCCCGTTTCCACGCTGGCTGAAAAAGAAAAATTCGCCGTTTTTCGGCTGGCGGTAAATCCTGAAGCTTATCCGAATCACCCGAAATACGGTCGTTTTCTCCAGCAATTTTTACGAAACCCCCAAACGGCAACCAGTTAAGACTGTATTCGGTCTCGCCCTGAGCTTGTCGAAGGGTCTCGCCCTCCTTTATTTTTCTTCTTGACCTCCACGCAAAAATTTTTGGTGGGAAACCAAAACCAAACTCGTCTACTTTTAAGCCAAACTTTTTAGCTGCAAAGAAATGTCCCCACTCGTGTCCCAGAATTAAAACCGATAGGCCCACAATCACAAAAACAACAGTCATAGTTATATGAATATACGAAAAAAAGAACAGGAACGCAACAAACAAAAAAAGAGCGCCAGTTCCGAAAACCGACGCCCTCAAACTCCTCGCCAAGCGGCAGTGACTAGAACACCGTGAGTCCCTGCTCCTTAATCCAACCTTTGAGCTCTTCGATTGCCACCAGGGTCTTTGGCCCTACTTGCCAATCGTCATAGACTGGCGAATCAATCCCCAGTTCTTCTCTCATTACAAGCCCAACGTGGCGCCAGCGGCGCAGAAATTCCGGCACCACTCCGGCTGGAACCTCGACTAATTCGAAGTAAGCCAAGACTCTCGAATAGAGATCTAGTAAATCTCGATACTTCATCGTCACCCCCTTTCACTCACGAAATAATAAAATAAAAGCAGAAAAAAGTCAATTTAACCCTCGAATTCCTTCAACTTCTTATCTACAACTTCCTCAACTTTCTTGTTTGCTTCCTCAACCTTGCTTTGGATTTTCTCTTTTAATTTAAATACTTGATCTTCGCTTAAATCTCCATCATCTCCAGCCATCTTCACTTCCTTCATCACCTCGTCTCGATGAGACCGAATCTGAATTCGGAAACTTTCAGAGATTTTTTTTACTAACTTAGTAAATTCCTGTTTTCTTTCTTCTGTAAGGACCGGCAAAGACGCCCTAATCACATTGCCATCGTTAGAAACAGTGAGACCAATTTTAGCGGCCTCAATCGCTTTCACAATCGCCCCCACCGCATTTTTGTCCCAAACTGAAATCAAAACATCCCTGGGAGGTTGTACGCTTAGAGATCCAAGTTGCTGAATGGTCATCCACTGATCATAAACATTTACCTTCACGCTCTCGAGTAATTCCACCGACGGTCGGTTTCCGCGAATCATCGCCGTTTCTTCTTTAATTTTCGCAATAACTTTGCTAAAATTGTCCTCTAAGTTTTTTAAATATTTTTCTTCCATCCTATTTAAACCCTCTTAGTTTTTTTGATTCAACAAAGATTGAAGTTGTAGTCGTGGATTCAACGGAAAATACGAGAAGTTTCTCCTTAAATCCACAATGCTGTGCCACAAATTATAATTTATCCTAGAATCTCTTGCCAGCTCAATTATCAGTGCATCTAAAAAAATCTCAACCTTAACCTCGGATTCTAAAAGATCTTTCAAAAAATCCTTAGAACTTAACTCTAAACGCTTCAACTTTAAAAATTCTTGGGCAAGTCGCAAGTTTTTTTTCAATTCATCATCCTGCCACATTCTAAGAGCCAACCCCGGTTGCCCAAATGAACTTTTTGCCAGTTCCTCAGCTTTTTCGGCCAATACGCATCCTTCTTTAATCAACCATTCCTTTACCTCTCTACTGGGCAACGCCGCAAAATGCACCTTCTGTAATCTCGAAATTAAAGTTGGCACTAAATTTTCAGGATTCTGCGTCACGAAAACTATCAAAGCTG
>JAKALK010000009.1 GCA_021813155.1 bacterium | reverse complement strand
GAAGATTTGAGGATGGCGTTGTTTTTATTGAAATAATTTGTCCCACGGCATCAACGTGGCCTTGCACAAGATGGCCGCCGAGACGATCCCCGAGTTTAAGCGGAAGCTCCAAGTTAACAAGACTGCCCGGCTTAAGGTGTCGAACAGTGGTTTTTTTGATTGTCTCGTCCATATACTCGATTTCAAACTGATTTGAAGAAACCTTCTTAAAAGTAGAGCAAATTCCGTTTATCGCCACGCTTTCGCCGGTCTTTAGCTTCCAATTCTTTGGCTTCCGAAATAAAACACAAAGATTGCTCCCCTTGAAAGCAGAGCTAGTAATTTTGGTCGTGACTTGAACAAGGCCGGTGAACATTATTTTTTATTCTTCGCGGAAGAATAGTGCTTTTTTACTGCTTCTACGTCTTGCTGAATCTTTTGAATAAGCTCGTCGTAATTCAAAAAATCCTGAACATCGCGAATTTTTTTCTGAACGACGACCTCGATTTTTTGATTATAGATCTGACCAGAGAAATCAAGAAGGTGGGCTTCTAAAATTTTTTCATCGGAACCAATGTAAATTGCGGCAGAGTAAGTGTTTTCTTGGTGTCTAACTTTTCCGATATAAATTCCGCTTTTCCCGCTGATTGGAAGAATAATGTTGGCCGTTGGAAAGCCCAGACGCGTGCCTTGAAGTTTCCCCTTAATAACCTGGCCGACAACTCTAAAAGGAACTCTTAATTTAACATCGGATTTTTTATTTTCTTTCATTTAGCTTTATATTGAAATATTTTAGGAAAAATACAAGAGGAAAGTTGACAGGTAGAATTTAGGAAGTATCCTGAGGCTTAGTAAGGGAGGTTACATGAATCAGCGTAAAACGATATCGAGTCCCCTGTCTTGGGATATTATGAATTTCGGGCTAAGGGTAAGGCATAAGGACGATAAGCGACCGGTCCGAAACGGCGTCATCGTAAAAGCCAGTCACTATTTTAGACGGTTCACGGTCCGGTTCAGTGATGGGAGTTCGGTAACATTCAAAAACGTGAATCTCTTCGATTGGATTGGATGAGTAAATGCCTAAACCCCAAACAATAAGAGGCTTCCGCCTCTTTTGTTGTTTTTAGATAGAAATAATTTCTTCCCAAGGAAAACCTGGTTTTCCAAAATGGCCGTAAGCAGCCGTAGGAAGATAAATGGGTCTTCTTAAGTTGAGTCTTTCAATGATGGCGAGCGGACGAAAGTCAAATTTTTTCTTGATTACCTCCGCCAAGCTTTTACCGTTCTCGTCTACCGCTTCAACCATCAAGGGTTCGGCACGGCCAATTGCATAAGCAACCGATACAAGACATTCTTTCGCTAGACCGTTAGCAACAACATTTTTAGCCGCGAAACGCGCCATATAGGCAGCTGAGCGATCAACTTTGGTTGGATCTTTCCCGGAGAAACAGCCGCCCCCATGAGGCGCTAAGCCACAATAGGTGTCAACCATAATTTTTCGACCGGTTAATCCGGCATCGGCGGCAAAACCTCCAAGAACAAATTTCCCGGTTGGATTAACTAAAATTTCTACGCCACCGAGATCACTCACTAGTGGTTTGATAAGGTCTTCCATAAGCGCAGCTTTAATTTCGGGTTGATTAATCTCTTCTTTGTGCTGACAACTTACCAAGATGGTCAAAACTTTATCTTCTTCCATGGTAACTTGAGCTTTGCCATCTGGGCCAAGCCACGGAAAACGGCCACTGCGCCTCATTTCCTCAAGACCTCGGGTTAGGCGATGAACTAGGAAAATGCTTTCTGGTAGAAACTCGGATTCGCCGTCCCGTTCAGCGTAGCCGTACATAATGCCTTGATCTCCAGCGCCGCCAACATCAACGCCCTGAGCAATATCCGGTGATTGTTTTACTAAATGGGCAATAATTTTAAGTTTGTCGGAATAGCCAATGTCTTTATAAAGTTTCTCGGCAATAATCGCAGCGTCGAATTGAGCATTAGTAGTTACTTCCCCGCCAATAACTAAAAGGCCATGAGAACCAAGAGTTTCTACGGCCACTCGACTTTTAGGATCTTGCCTAAGGCATTCGTCCAAGATGGCGTCTGATATTTGATCACAAACTTTATCGGGGTGACCAGAAGTAACACTTTCAACCGTGTAAATTCGAGGTCTAATCATTTTTGTTTTGAATATTGAATTTAATAGTAATTAGTTTAATTGAAAATGCAAATTAATTAAATAGGTTAATAAATCAACATGCCATCACCAAAAGAAAAAAGTCGGAAATTTTTATTAATCGCTTTCTTGTAAAGCTCAAGAATTTTTTCTCGCCCGACAAAGGCGGCGACAAGCATAATTAAGCTCGATTTGGGGACATGGAAGTTAGTAATTAGGCCATCAACAAACTTAAATTTATAGCCGCTTCGTATGAATAGATCAGTGGTGCCGGAAAGTTTTTCCAGCTCACCCTTATTGTTTGCGGCAGTTTCAAGAGTTCTTAAGACTGTAGTACCAACCGCAATAATAGGGCGTCCTTCTTTTTTTGCACGATTCAGAAACCTGGCTGTTTTTGGGCTGATTTCAAAGTACTCTTCGTGAAGTTTTTCTTCTTCCAAATTTTTTTTAGTAAGTGGAGCGAAAGTTCCTAGACCTACGTGCAGCGTTATAAACTCAATCAATACCCCTGATTGCTTGAGTTTCTTGAAAAGCCGCCGAGTAAAGTGAAGCGAGGCAGTTGGAGCAGCTACCGAACCTTCTTTCTTGGCAAAAATTGTCTGATATTTATTCTTTAAATCAATTTCGGCAAGAGGAGAATTCTTAATATATGGAGGAATGGGAGTTTGCCCATATTTCCTTAAAATCTTGGAAAGATTTTTAATGCGGAACGAAGGCGTTAAAAAATAATGATTTTTGTCCTGACTGATAACTGTGAAAAAGTTTCGCGAGTCCAAAAAAACTCGCGAGTTAAGCTTTAGTTTTCTATTGGCAAGAACTTCTATGTTAGGGCCAAGCGTTTTAAGATAAAGCATATTGAACCTGCCGCCGGTTTCTTTTTGAAGCATTAATTTTGCTGGAATAACCTTGGTTTCATTAAAGACAATAACTGAACGAGGAGGTAAAAAGTCAGGAAGGTTAATAAAATAAGAGTTAAAAATTGCCTTGCTTTCACGATTAAAAATCATCAGCCGAGCTTTGTCTCTGGGAGAAGCAGGCTTAGTAGCGATAAGCTTTCGCGGGAAGGAAAAATTGTATCCTTGAAGAATTGCTGATGAGAATTTATGAATCATCGTTAACTTGGTGTATTTAATGTTTAACAGTATAATGGAGGTACTTTAATGAAACGATTAAAATCTTTAGCGAGCAAAAGACTCGGGCTAAGCATCTTGGGAATCGTAATAATTTCTATTTTATTGATTTTGGTTATTAAATCAAAGAACGGAGATGACCAAGAAGTTATTAAAGTTGAAAGAGGATCAGTCAGAGAGAGCGTCGAAGTAACCGGCACGGCTAAGTCTATTAAGAGTGTAGATTTGGCCTTTGAAAAAGGCGGTAAGGTGAATAAAGTTCTTGTATCTGTGGGAGATAAGGTTTCGGCGGATCAACCTTTAATTTTACTCGACAGCGAAGAGTTAAACGCCCAACTTCTAGAAGCCGAAGCAAATGTCGAGGTACAACAGGCAAAACTTGATGAGCTAAAAGTTGGAACAAGACTAGAAGACATAAAGGTAAAGGAAACTGAATTGGCAAAAGAGAAACAAGAGTTAATTAATGAATATTTTGACGTGCCTGATACTCTAAATGCTGCTTATGCTCAAGCCGATGACGCTGTCAGAAAGCAAACCGACCTCTTATTTTCTAACGACGAAGAACTTAATCCGAATTTAACTTTTTCAGTTAGTAACTCCCAAATCGAAATCAATGTTGAATTAAAGCGTTTCAAAGCAAGTTTTACGCTAAATAAATGGAAAAAAGAACTGGGCGATTTAGAACGAAATTATAGTGATACCGCCTTAGATCAATCGCTTAACGCAGCTCAAGGATATTTAGAGGAATTAAGGAGTTTTATAAACACAACTATCGATGCGTTAACAATTGCTGTTGGCATTTCTCAGAGTACTGCGGATACCTATCGTACAAATCTAAATACAGCGAGAGATAACTTAAATGCGGGACTTTCGAGCGTAAACACGAAGAAACAACTAATTGCTTCTCAAAAACTCACCATTCAAAAAATCGAAGATGAGTTGTCTCTAAAAAAAGCAGGAGCGACGAAAGAACAAATCGCCGCTCAAGAGGCCCAAGTAAAACAAACTGAAGCAAAGAAAGCCTTAATTCGATTCCAGATTAATAAAAATACTCTTTACGCTCCATTTGACGGGGTGATTACTAAACAAGAAATCAAGGTTGGAGAAATTGTATCGCCGGATGTTTCGTTTTTAACAATCATGTCCGAAAATAAATTTGAAATAGAAGCAGACGTCCCAGAAATTAATGTGGGTAAACTCGCAATTGGCAACGAAGCGACGGTAACCCTTGACGCCTTTCCGGGTGAACAATTTCTAGGCCGATTGTTTTACATTGAACCTGCTGAGACGATCATTGGAGGGGTGGTGAATTTCAAAATTAAGGTGGCCCTTGATCAACCAGATCAAAGATTAAAGAATGGATTGACCGCTAATTTAAAAATCGAAACCGCTAATAAGACAGGAGTTTTAATTCTGCCAATTTACGCAGTCCAAGAAAGAGGAGGAAGTTTCTACGTTGAGAAATTAGTGGATGATGAAAGTCGCGAAACGCAGGTAACCTTGGGAATAAGGAGTCAATCGGGCGATGTTGAAATTATTTCGGGTTTGAGCGAAGGAGATCGAGTAGTGGTTGCCCTGACTAAAAAATAAAACAAGGCCTCCTCGGGGTCTTGTTTTATTAGAAATACAGTTTATTAATTTTTAGTTACTTTTAGCGGAAGACTGAATTTCACCACATGCTACGCTTGCACTCATTTCGGCTTCTGATTTGTGGATGTTAATCGCTAGCGAAGTGGAACTGATAATTTTGCTTATCGGCACTTCGAGTATAGTTTCGGACGATCCATTCTTCACTGAAGTCAAGGGATATTTCGGTTCCCCAAGACTAACGCAGGTTCCTAGATGAATGTGGGCGGGTTCTTCGGAATTAGCGGGAGTGCCAGTTAAATTTAATATTACCTTAGTTTTACCGCTTTCGTCGGAAATAGTAGCAGTACCTGAAATACCGGAGTTACTCTGACTCACAAGAGAAACTTTAATCGGTTGATAGTTGCTAGAGTTATTAGAGTTGATTGATTTTTTCCCTGCTCCAGCAAGGATGAATACTACTACAACAACCAAGATAATGGCACCGATTAGATAGCCTTTTTTAGACATTTTTTTAGTAGTGACGACCTTTCAATTGAAATCAGAAAAAAACAACTCCCCACATGGGAGTAGAGTTTTATTGTAGAATCTAAAAAATTTATGTCAAATTATTTTTGGCTAGTATCAGAAATAGCAATATCTTTTGAAAATGCGAAATAGTCGCGAATTTTTTCAGCTTCAAGATTGGGATTAGAGCACATCCAAGCGCCGTTTTTTGCTACAACCCCACCAACTTCAACGTTATAGTATTGACAAACCCCTTTGTCGTTATCAGAAAAGCTTTGATTATTTTTTACGAGGTATTGAAGTTTAACCGAGTCATAAGGAAAGAAAATGTTATTTTTAAACCTAACGACGGTTTCGCTTTCGGCGATAACGATATTGTTCCATGTGGCTTTCATGTTCTCATTATACCGCAAACTTAATAGAATGCGGCATCAATTTATGCTAGCTCCCGAGACAACTATTAAAACTTTGGACTTGGTTATTATAATCACTAATGAGCGACTTAGTCTTAACAATAAACGAATTAATCTGATTAACGAGAGTATTATATGAATCTATTTTCTGATTATAAGTTTCTAATTCCTTTTGAGTTCCAGGCTGGGTGGTATTAATTTCATCTCGCAATGATTGTGCCGCTTGCTGAAGATCAAGGATTCTGGTTTTGTAAGTATCAATTAAGTTTTTAAGACTAGTATCGATAATTGGGCAGGCCGAGATTGGTTTTCCGAAAATCTGTACCGCAAGCCATGTTTTTTCTCCATTAAAAATACCTTCCATAACAGCTAGACCAATCTCTTGATATTTTGAATTTAGGATGTTGGCCCGATGACCGGGGCTAGCCATCCAAGCTTCAACTAGACTGCGATCATTTTCAAATCTGCCAAGCGCGAGATTCTCACCGATAGCCAAGAAATCATAGCTAGATTGCTTAGCTAGGCTACTGGCGCTTTCTCCGGACGGCGAAACGTGTTCAAAATACTGACGTTTAAACATATCTTTTGCCCTTTGAATTGCAATTTCGTCTAGCTTCGAATTTGAATCAAGCAAGGGAGAAATTTTATTGAGGCCGCGCTCGTAATTTGTCCAAGTAAAAACTCCCGCAACAGTTAATTGAGGCGAACTCTTGAAAATGGATGGTTCATGAACCAGTGGAGGCGGACTCGATATATCTGGCTCAATATCATTGGATGACTTCTTAATATCTCCGACAATATCCTTTACTGCCTCTTTAACCTTATTTTCTAACGCTTTTTGAACAACGTGACTTAAGCTTTCAATAATTCGCGTAGTTTCTTTTTCGATTTCATTCTTATAATTCCTGGCTATAAGAAAGACGGATATAATCGCAACTACACCGAATATGAAAATTACGATCTTTTTCATATTCTTTTAGTATACTACGCAGTGCTTTTTTAAAAGTATAGTTTCTAAAGGGCGGAAGTATCCACAGAACATGATTGAATATTTAGCTATTTGTTTTATAATCAGAAAAGAGTTTGCTTCCGTGGCGCGAGGGCTGGTGCGGGGATGCTGTCCTGAACGACAGGGACAGCACAGGGGGTTTGCTTGAGGCAGCAAACCCCTATTTTTTTGACAGTTTTTCAATTCTTATCCCAATAAGTCGAATAGGCTTCCGATTTGGGTTCTCCCTGGCGTCGAAAAATGGATAAAGAAGCTTAATCGCCTCGAACTCTAAGGCCGCTAAATTATTTTGAGGCTCATCAAGGGTTCGGCTTCTATTTTTTGTTTCGAAATCATTCATACGAACGGCGATTGTAATGGTGCGAAAATTTTTAAACTCACTATGGGTAAACCTTTTGAAAACATCTCGACTAAGGATTCGCAGCCTTTCGTAAATATAATTTGAATCAAGGGTATCTTTTTCAAAGGTTTCTTGTTCTCCGATGGACTTAATTTCATTCCATTCCCCTACCAAGGAATCGTCCTCGCCTCGAGCTTTTTTATAAAGACTCAAACCCCACTTTCCCAGTAATTGCTTCAGGTCGTTAATGGAAAGTTTTTTGAGGTCTTTGATGTTTTGAATGTTTAGCTTGCAGAGCTGAAGCTCTGTTTTGGGTCCAATGCCGGGAATTTTCCTGATTGCGAGCGGCTCTAAAAACCTCTCGACTTCATCGGGTTCTATTAAGGTCAGGCCATTGGGTTTTTGAAAATCAGAAGCGATCTTGGCGATAAGTTTATTAGGACCAATTCCTATTGAACAATTGAGTTTCTCTTTGGATTTGATTTCACCCTTAAGCTTGAGGCAATTTTTTCGAGCCTCTTCAAACGAGCTAAGAAAACTTAGATCAATAAAAAATTCATCAATACTAGCCTGCTCGATACAATCAAAATGCTTAGCTATAAGTGCCATTATTCTGCTTGATGTTTCGGCATAGCGGCGTCCATCGGTTGATAAAAAAACCACATCAGATTTGCCTTCTTGCTTGGCTTTTTGAGACAATTCCCAAGCTTTTGATATCGGCATTGCGGAATGGATTCCATATTCACGAGCGCCGTAGTTAGCCGTAGAGACTACTCCTCTCCCGATGCCACCTTTAGGGTCAGAACCAACAACAATCGGCTTACCCCTAAGTCTTGGCCTATTTCTTTCTTCAATCGCGGCAAAAAAAGCGTCCATATCGAGATGAGCTATTATCCTCGGCATTCTTGAATTATACCGACCAACAGAAAAACACAGAAACAGACAATGAAAGTTTACAAATAATGAATTTCGATGCCGAGGCGAAGAAACTGTTCATGTTCCCAACTAGCCCCGTACGATGTTTGCCAATCGGGCATAAAATAGGCTCGACTGATAAGTCCAGATTCAAAAACGGGTCGATAGAAGGTTTCAAGGAGAAGATCTTCGTCTTCTCGACGATTGCCGCCGGCAGAGATGCGGCGAATAGCCTTTTCAATGAGGAAACTCTGCCCAAAAACGTTAATTCCCTTGGAAACTAGGGTTGCTATAGTTTCTTCAAATTTTTTAAGATTCACTTCCATAGAACCAGAACCGCCCGTACTAATAGGACCGCAAACCACGGCTACGGGCGTCGGCATGCGCTTAAGGATACCCATGACGACAGGAACAAGATCAGAATAATTTTTGGCTTTTTTGAGAAGTAGATCGTCTTCCGACGATAAGTAGCGAAGCATGATGATTTTTATACCTCAAAATGGAAGAAATAAGCAAATCGAGTATAATGCTTAGGTGCTGATTGAGGAATGGGTTGAAGGTAGCTTCAAGGTGTATACCAAGGAGAAACGAGCCCTAAAACCCATTAGCACATGTGCCGAGCCGCTCTGGTGGCTCGGCATAATTATTTAAGCTTACTCCTTTTTGATCTTGCTCAGCGCATAATTTAAGTCTCCTCTTACTTTTTTTCCCGGGTTAAAGATATCCTTAGGATCGAAGACTTTTTTAACTTTTTCAAAAAGCCTAAGCATCTTCGGATTAAACATTTTGTCCAGGAACGGGGTTCTGATCAACCCATCATTATGTTCCGCAGTAATTGATCCTTTAAATTCTCGAACAAGATCATAAACTTCATTCGAAAGTTTAAGTACTGTATCTCGAAAATCTGGCTTTTTAAAATCGGCAAGAGGGATGATGTGAAAGTTGGCATTTCCAGCGTGACCGGCGATAGTTTCAATCAACTCTGGATAGCGGCTTAAAATCTTATTTAGGCGAGGCAAAAATTCCGGCAGTTGCTCTGGGTGAACGATAATGTCGTCAATAAAAGGGGCAGTATGGAGACCACGAATGTGATGACGTAGAAGATTGAAGCTTTCCCTGCGAATTGTCCAGTATTTTTGTTCTTCCTCTTCATCCTTGGTAACACGGGCTTTAACACCAAGTTTTTTTATTTCGGGCAAAAGCGATTGGATATTTTTTTCAATTTCAAATTCATTGTCACCGACAAATTCCGCCAAAATAACTAATTTAGGCAAACCAGTAGTCAAAATTATAAAGAAGTCTGGAATAAATTTAAGAATTAGATTAAGGACATTCTTCGGCTTTATAATCTTTATGAGGCTGGGAAAGAATTTAATGGCGAGTTTCAGTGTTTTATCGTCATAAGATTCAAGACTTTCGGGTTTGTACTTCAATATCAAATCAACTAAATCATCAACTAGACTGAGATTTCTTAAGAAAACTACGACCATCCGGGAGTGTTTTTTTGTCCTTTCCAGTTTAAGTTTAACTTCGGTAACAATACCGAGGGTACCCTGTGAACCGACGATAAGTTTCGCAAGGTTAAAATACTTCCCGTCATAAATTTCCCAAAGATAATAACCGGCTGAATTTTTTGAAACGTTGGGTTTTGATTCCCAAATTAATTTTTGATTTTTTTTGATTAAATCCCAAATTTTACTGTAAATCTTACCTTCGAAATTTTTTAGCTTTATTTTTTCCTTCAGTTCGAATTCATTAAGCGGTTTAAAAGTGTATTCGTTACCGTCTGCTAAAATAGCTTTGAGTTCCAACACAAAATCTTTAGTCTGACCATGAGATAAGGTTTTTTCACCGGCAGAGTTATTAGAAACAATACCTCCAATCGCGCAAAGCTCGCGGGAGGCCGGGTAAGGAGGATAAATTAAATCTTTATTGAGTGTTTCTTTTTCAAAGTCGCGATAATAAACCCCGGGCTCAACGACTGCATATCCTCCGCGCGGGCCTTCCACTTTTATTTCTTTTACTCTATTGATATGTTCCGTGAGAGAAACAACAATTGACTCGGTGAGTGAACCGCCAGTCATGTCGGTGCCGGCGGAGCGGGCAGAAAGCGAGATTCCTTGGTCAATTTTCTTTTTCTTTGAAACGAATTTGACTAGATTTTTGATATCGTCAGTATTCTTGGGACAGACGACGAGGCTGGGTTTAATTTTGAAAATACTAGCATCTTCACTAAAACGCTCCAGAGTTTTTTCATCACTAAAAATTTCGCCTTTGAAAAATTTTTTGATTTCGTCGCTTAGCATGGGTTTTATTATACCACTAGCCATTCAATGAGTTATCCACGCAGTTTTACAATTTTTCTTTTTTCGATTTTAAAAAGCTTTGAAGGTTTAGAAGAAAGGCGGCCCGTATCAACATAAAAATCAATCTTGTTGCCAAAATATTTTTGAGCTTCTTTAATAGTTTTCGCTGGTGGCCAACCTTCGATATTCGCGCTTGGGGCAACAAGCGGGCCAGTTTTTTTTAATAATATTCTCAGAGTTTTAAATTTAGGGAGTCTCAAGGCGAGCATTTTAGTCCCACGGTGAAGATATTTAAACTGCGAGCGATCACAAGGCAAAATGATGCTTACTTTATCCGGCCAATATTTAGAGACGATCTTTTTAGCAGTATACGACAAGTTAATCTTAAATTTTTTAAGATCGCTAAATTCACCGATTAAAATAATCATCGGTTTTTTGGGGTTGCGACGACGGATTTTATAAATTCTCTCCACGATTTTTTTGTCGAGCGCAGAGCCAACAAGGCCATAGATGGTATCTGTCGGTATAACCCCAATGCCGCCGGCTTTTAAGGTCGCGACAACTTTTTGGCCAAAACTCTTAATTACTGGCACGGAATTTCTTTTTTGTGGCATAGAGAATTAAGTAAGTTACCAAAATCAAAGAGTAATTAACGATCATAAAAGTAGGATGTCCCCAACTCCAGCCATTGACGCGAAAATTGGAAATCGGGAAAAGGAATGGCGTAGGAAAAAACGAAGTTGAGTGAGAGAAAATATCAATCAGGATGTGGAATCCCCAGCCAAACATAAGCCAGTAAGGTTTTTTGTGGATTACCCAAATAAGAGCAAAGCTGGCTAAAAAAATAAGAAAGCTATGGGTGTAATTGTAGGAATTAAAAACATAAGCAGGAATAGCTGACCCGTCTGGGGGACTAAATCGAAAAAATTGTTCATTGTGAAAAATGGCCTGGTACAGCCTTGAGACAAAAAATAAACCGAAGGAGAATAAATCTGGAGCAATGCCAAAAAATATAGCCACCCAGAATGCTCGTCGGGTCGTTTCGATTTTTTTCTTTGCAATTACTCCTCGATGAACTGCATGGGTCCAGAGTGCATGCGCGAGAATATCCATTCCTTTAAATACTGACTATAGAATAAAAACGAGATATTTTCAAAAAAATAATTTAGGAGTAGAATATTTTCGCTTTGAGGACTTTCTGAGAAAGGAGAACTGATGGATCAGATTCATTCATTAGCAGCGATGCGTTTTCTGACTGGGCGGAGACAGTTTGAAATTACCGGGAGTTCGGGCGATCTAGAAGCCTACAATCACGTCGTTCGTTCAGCGCCAGTAGAGGTTTTTTATATCGTTGCCACTTGGAGCGTGCCTACTTGCCTGGGTCGCTGTTTAACCGCCGAGGATTTGATGGCTCATCGCGAACTACTCAACCGAATAAGACGGTAACACGCTTGCCCCAAAGCAAACTAAAGCCCCACCCTATGGTCGGGGCTTATTGTTTGTTGCGCGAATTAATCTTTACCTTTTTTGTCTAAAATCGGATAAAGATCAGTATCAATAATTCTTTCAAAACAGGTGCGGCCAATGCCATGCTTCCAATTCCAATTAGCCGGCTCTGAAGTTCGAGGATAGACAGGCTTACCGCTATTAGTAGAATCGGCGATAAGGTTTTCAGTTACAAAATTCGCGCAAAGTTCAAAAGTAAGTTTTTTATCTTTCAAGACCTGATACTCGTAATTGAGGCCAGTTTCCGGATCCTTGGGAGCTCTTGAGCCACTCAACTCGTTTTCTAGATCAACAAGTTTTTCGGGAAGCCTCCCTTTTGATTGCCAATACTCAATGATTTGCCACTGAATGTCTTGGAGGTTAGTAATTCTCATATCATCAAAACGTTTCATTCTTTCGGTTTTCGGAGTACCGAGGACGAAGAAGCCAGAGACAATCGCTACGGCCACTACTGCGATAATGATGTAGGTGAATAGTTTCATTGATTTTATTATTCGGTTTTATGCTTTTTAAGATCAGCAAGGTAATATCCAAAAACAGAACCCGCTACAAAAGCAATAGTTAAAACCTTGAGCGAGAATCGAATAGTCATTTCTCCTTCGAGAAAATACTGAACTAATCGAACTAGGTCGACAACAATGGTGATGGAAGCAACAAAAAGAGTAAGATAGATCAACCACTTGCGAATTCGAAGACCGCGTTTCTCGGGGTTTTTCGAATAATCTTTATTCAAATACCAACTACAGAGAACGAAAAGTGGAAAAACGACAATCAAGGTAGCAAGGGCTCCGCGCCCAATGTCCTTTGCTGCGGTAAAAGCGTAATCGCCTTGGATCGGATCGGGAAAGAAAATATTGACGTACTGGAAAATTAAAGTCGAAAAAGCAATAGCGCTCGCATACAGCATCACAACAGCAAGTAGGTGCATAAAAAAATCTTTGGGGCCAGTCTTGGCTTTATTTTGGAAATTGGTGGCGTTAAACATTTGAGGACTAATTGTCTCCATGGTTTTATTTTAAAATATTACGCCTTAAAAGACAAATTGTTTCTCCTTAATTTCTTGTGGTAGTTAACGGCAAATCGATGGGCTTCGTCCCGAACCTTTATAAGAAGGTCCTTCTCAATGCCGGCCGGAATTATGCCAATAATATCATTGCGTTTTCTCTTTGATCCCTTGGCGATGCCAAGTACGGAGATTTTAAAACTGAATTCAAAAAGCGCGGATTTAGCGGCATTGACCTGCCCTCTGCCTCCATCGATTAAAATCAAGTTGGGTAGAGGCCACTCTGGGTGTTTCAGGCGGCGCGACAGAACCTCTTTGATCATACCGGTGTCGTCTGGCCCCTTAACGGTGTAAATTTTGAACTTGCGATAAGAGTTTTTATCAGGTTTTCCGTTTACAAATACTACCATAGAGCCGACAGCGGAGGTACCAGAAATATTGGAGATGTCGTACCCCTCAACGCGAAATGAATTATGAGCTTTGAATTGTGAATCATGGACCGGAGACTCCGAAATAAAAGCAATATCTTGGATGTGTTTAAGAGAGAAAATTTGGCGCTTGAGTTTTTCGGCTTCTTCAAACTTGAGATTTTTACTCGCCAGTCTCATTTCTTTTTCGAGAGATTTTAGAATTTGGCCTTTTTTGCCGGCAAAAAAAAGTTTTATATTTTTTATAGTTTTTTGATAAGTATTTTCATTGACTGCGCCGATACAGGTGCCGGGACAAAGACCGATTTGATGATCGAAACAAGGGCGATTATATTTTCTATTTGCCTCGTGGGTACTGTAAGGAAAAATGTGGCGAATAATTTTTAAAGCTTCGCGAACTGACGAGCCTGAAACAAATGGTCCATAACGCTCCCCTGCCGGCTTATCTTTGCCGCGCACCAAGAGAACCCTGGGAAATTTCTCCTTAGTGATTTCAATATAGAGAAAACTTTTGTCGTCTTTTTCTAAAACATTAAAGGGGGGTTGATGTTTTTTGATGAGTTGGGACTCTAGAATGAGTGCCTCAAGCCCAGTGTCGGTTTTTTTATAGTCTATTTTTTTAATTTGACCGACAAGCTTTTCAATTCGATATTCGTGGACTTTTTTGAAATAGCTCGAAACTCGGCGACGTAAATTAACGGCCTTACCGATGTAGAGAATTTCTCCCGCGGCGTTTTTCATAAAATAGACACCGGGGACAGATGGTATTTTTTTATACAGACTATCGGTCATAAAACTGTAGCTAAATCATATCAAATTAAGAACCGCCGAGTTTCTTGGGCTCGGCGGCCTATTCTGCGCTCACAAAGAGAAACAACTAACTCCTCTCCGGGCTTTCGCCGCGAGCTTTTTCCTCTTTGATCTTCAGATACACTTCCTCGCGATGGACGACCACCTTTAGGGGCGCTTCCACGCCGAGGCTGACCTGACGGCCATGGACGCCCAGAACGGTCACCTTCATGTCGTCACCGATAGTAATACTCTCGCCTTGCCTGCGTGTGAGGATGAGCATTCAAACCTCCTTGTTAAGCTGCTCTCATGCCTCCAGTTTTGTCTTTCGTCTTAAACGGTTCTTTCCCAGTCGATGCCAGGGATTTGGGTGAGATTTTGGGGAGGCTTCTTTTCGCGCCGTTTTAGGTAATACCGAAGCGGGAAAAGAGCCCAAGCCAAGTTAATGACTAATCCAATCGCAAGAAATCCGTACTTGCGACCACCTACAAACCCAGAAAAAAAATCGCAACCCCGGTCGCAAGAATAACGAATGACCAGAATGGAAAACTAGTTGATTTCTCTTTCTCTTGGGGAGCCTTGATCGTCACTCCGATTCGCTGAATTGGTCGGCTCATAGCACCTCCTTGTGAAGTTATAGCCCACCAGACCAGTAACGCTAAAAGTAAATTTAATTAAGGCTAGAGAAGTTGTCAAACTCGCAAGAAACTAAAGAGGTAGGGCTTAATGATTATTTTAGTACTTTTCTTAAATACTCTCCGGTGTAACTATCACTACGTCTGGCAATATATTCCGGCTCGCCTTGCGCCACAATCTTTCCGCCCTTAACTCCTCCTTCAGGGCCTAAATCGATGATCCAGTCGGCGGTTTTGATAACGTCTAAATTATGTTCGATAACGACCACGGTATTACCCTTGTCAACCAATTTTTGAAGAACATCAAGAAGTTTATGAACATCGGCGAAGTGAAGACCGGTGGTGGGCTCGTCTAAAAGATATATTGTTTTCATGGTGTCGCGTTTCCCGAGCTCGGATGAAAGTTTCACTCTCTGGGCTTCGCCGCCAGAAAGCGTGGTAGCGGACTGTCCAAGAGTGAGATATCCAAGACCAACTTCATCCAAGATTTTCAGCCGGTCGTGGAGCCAAGGGATATCTTCAAAAAATTGATTGGCCTCTTCGATGGTCATTTGGAGAACGTCATAAATATTTTTATCTTTATATTCAACTTCTAAGGTCTCACGATCGAAGCGCTTGCCCTTGCAAACGTCACATTTTACATAAACCGTGGGGAGGAAGTGCATCTCGATGGCGATCGTGCCGTGGCCTTCGCAGTTTTCGCAACGCCCACCGGGGCGATTAAAACTAAAACGGCCAATTTTATAACCACGAAATCTGGCGTCTTCAGTGGCGGCAAATAAGTCTCGAATATAAGTCCAGGCCCCAACGTAGGTTGCCGGGTTAGAGCGCGGAGTGCGGCCAATCGGTGATTGATCAATATTAATTAAACGATTTAAATATTCCGTACCAATCACTGATTTGCAACCGAATTCACGGTAATGGGTGCCTCCATATCGTCCAGAAAGAGCCTTGTAAATAACATCATAAACAAGTGAGCTTTTACCTGAGCCAGAAACGCCAGTAACACAAACAAAGCGACCAAGCGGAATATCAACATCAAGATCTTGAAGGTTGTTGGCATAAGCTCCCCGAATTTTTAAATGGGGTTTGTCTTTGGAGATTTTCCGGCGTTCTTCTGGTACTTCTATGAATTTTTTACCCCGAAGGTACTCGAGAGTAAGAGAAGTTTGGGTTTTATCTTTCAAAATCTCGGGAATCGGTCCTTGGGCGACAATTTCACCGCCATGAATACCAGCACCGGGACCAATATCGACTAAATAGTCAGATTCACGAATGGTTTCTTCATCGTGTTCCACAATGATGATGGTATTCCCTAGGTCTTTTAGTTCATGAAGAGTAAGAATTAATTTTTCGTTGTCGCGTTGATGGAGCCCGATAGTAGGTTCGTCTAAAATGTAGAGTGTGCCGACAAGGCGGGACCCAATCTGCGAGGCTAGGCGAATCCTCTGGGCTTCGCCGCCGGATAAGGTGCCCGCTTTACGATCTAGGGTTAAATAATCTAAACCAACATCAATCATAAACCTTAGCCGATTTTTGATTTCCTTAAGGGGAAGCTCCGCGACTTCTAAAAACTTTTTGCCTTCCGATTTCTCTATTTTTGAAAAGAAATCGTAGGCGTCAGAAATCGACATTGCGGTTGTCCCGACGATATTTTTATTTTTTATCAAAACGCTTAGAGCTTCTCCTTTAAGTCTTTTACCTAAACATTTCGGGCAGGGCTTATCCGACCAAATACTTTCGGTACCTAAACCGTGACATTCCTCACAGGCTCCGTAGGGGCTATTAAAAGAGAAAAGACGGGGTTCTATCTCGGGAAAAGAGAAATTATCGTCGGGACAAGCGAATTTTGAAGACAGGGATAGTTGATTATTGCCGGCTAAAACATCGATGACATCGTTGCCGTATTTTAGAGCATACTCAACGGCTTCGGCTAGGCGGAGACGGTTGTTTTTATCTTTAAAATCAGTTTCTAAAGGAATACGATCGACAACTAGCTGGATGGTATGCTGCTGATAACGGCTTAGCTCGATACGGTTTTTTAAGGAATAAAATTTGCTATCAACCCGAACTTCTCTAAATCCGGCGTTTAAGAAGTCGTACAGGAGCTGGTAATATTCTCCCTTTCTGCCTCGAACGGTAGTTGCTAATATAATGAGTTCATTGGTTTCGGTGCGAGGTGTAGCGCTGCGGAGAGCGATTTTCCTAAGACTTTTAGGCTTGTCTTCTTTGCGCGCTTTTTGATCAATGCCCCGATTTAATTTTGTGAATTCAATGATTGCGTCGACAATTTCTTCTTTAGTCATTCTTCGGATCTCTTTACCGCATTTAGGGCAATGAGGAACACCAACACGAGCAAAAAGGACGCGAAGATAGTCATAGATTTCGGTAATGGTTGCAACCGTTGACCTTGGATTGGCCGAATGACTTTTCTGGTCGATTGAGATGGCAGGAGAAAGACCCTCTATTTCGTCAACATCGGGTTTATCAAGTCGTCCTAAAAATTGCCTGGCATAAGCAGAAAGGGATTCAATGTAACGCCTTTGTCCCTCGGCGAAGATGGTATCAAAAGCTAGACTGGATTTACCGGAACCAGAGAGACCGGTAAAAACAATCATTTTATCCCGTGGAAGCTCAAGGTTAATACTTTTCAAATTGTGTTCCCGGGCGTTTTTGATAACGATTTTGTTTTTCATTTTAACCACTTGACAAATGTCTATTTTTGTTTATAATGTTAACCAGATGTGAATTTCCATTTTTCTAGAAGGGGGTCAGTTGCATGGCGCTTACTGAAGTAACAAGTCTCTTGAGAGGATTGCGGGACGGGGCTGAATTCTTTGTCACGGACTGCGATGACGTTCACCGGTTGCTTGCTCCGTCTCTCGGCAAGCAAGGATATTTCGACGTCCGGAACGAAACGACTTATAAAGTCCTCGTTCTGAGTGGCGATACCGTCGTTTCGCCAGTTCAATAACCTTCCTCCTCTCGGTTCACCTAGGGCCTCGCGGCACAATTGCGAGGCCCTGTATATTTCTATTGGTTTAATTTTCATTTTTTCATTTTTTTGGCTAATTCTTTTATTTCGTCTCTTAAAACGGCAGCGAGTTCAAAATCTAGACGCTGGGCAGCTTTTTTCATTTCTAATTCTTTAGATTGAATAAGTTTTTTAATCGCGGGCTGTGATTTTGAAATTGGTTTCAATTCCAAATTTAGCAGCTCACTAACATCTGGCAAGATGTCTTTTATCGATTTAACGATGGTTTTTGGGGTAATGCCATTTTTCGCGTTGTATTCAAGTTGAATTTTGCGGCGACGCTCGGTTTCGCCCACGGCTCGCTTAATGGATCCAGTGATGTTGTCCGCATAAATCAAAACTTCTCCGGTAACGTTTCTAGCGGCACGACCAATGGTTTGAATTAACGAAGTTTCGCTTCTTAAAAATCCCTCCTTGTCGGCATCGAGGATGGCCACAAGAGAAACTTCGGGTAAATCCAAACCTTCCCTTAATAGGTTGACACCAACTAAGACATCAAATTCTCCTTTTCTAAGATTAGTAAGGATGCGAATTCGATCTAGGGTGGCGACATCACTGTGTAGGTAAGCAACCTTAATAGATGCCTGATTTAAATAGTCGGTTAAATCCTCAGCCATTTTTTTAGTCAGAGTAGTTATTAAAACCCTCTCTCTGCTTAAAATCCGTTTCTTGATTTCGGGGATTAAATCCTGAACCTGACCACGAGCTGGTCGAATGGTAATTTGAGGGTCGACTAGACCGGTAGGGCGAATGATTTGTTCGATAATCTGTTTGGATTTTTTGTACTCATATGGCCCTGGAGTGGCTGAAGTGAAGATTACCTGGCTAATATGTTTTTCAAATTCTAAAAACTTGAGAGGACGATTATCGGCGGCGGACGGGAGGCGAAAGCCATACTCAATGAGAGTCTTTTTTCTAGAGGCGTCTCCCTCAAACATGCCGTTTAATTGCGGAATAGTTACGTGAGATTCATCTATAACTGTCAAAAAATCTCTTTTAAAATAATCTAAAAGCGTTTCTGGCGGCTCTCCGGCTATGCGACCTGACAAGTGTCGGGAATAGTTTTCGATACCATGGCAGTAACCAATTTCTTTAATCATCGCTAGGTCGAATTTAGTTCGACGTTCTAATCGCTCTGCTTCGAGTAATTTATCGTTTTTTTCGAAATATTTAAGTCTTTCTTTTAGCTCCTCGCGGATAACTTTTACCGCCCGATCTCGATCTTCTTTGGGAGTAATAAAGTGTTTGGCCGGGGCAAAAATAATTTCCGGGACTTCTGGGGTTTTTCCAGGCGAAAACCCTTCGACGGGATCAATTTCGTAAATCGAGTCAATTTTGCCGTTCTTAAGCTCAAAGTTGTAAATAATTTCTCGATCGGCTGGCATAATTTCCCAATGATCTCCTCGGAGGCGAAAAGTGCCACGCTTCAAGTCGGCAGTAGTGCGATTAAACTGGAGTTCAATCAGTTTTCGAGTAAATTCCTTGCGATCAATTTTCGCGCCTTTATTAAGCCGAAAAATATTCTCCTCATAGACTTCTGGAGCGCCAAGGCCGTAGATGCAGGAAACGGAGGCAACGACAATAACATCTTTCCTGGTAAGTAAGGCGGTAGTGGCGGCGTGGCGGAGTTTATCAATTTCATCATTGATCATAGCTTCTTTATCAATGTAAGTGTCAGTAATCGGCATGTAGGCTTCGGGTTGATAGTAGTCGTAATAGGAAACGAAATAATTTACGGAGTTTTCGGGAAAAAGCTCCCGGAACTCATTACAAAGTTGAGCAGCTAGGGTTTTATTGTGGGCGATTACGAGCGTCGGTTTTTGGACCATCTCAATAACATTCGCAATAGCGAAAGTCTTCCCAGAGCCAGTGACGCCCAAAAGGGTCTGATGACTATACCCTTGTTCTAAACCAAAAACTAGTTTCTCTATGGCTTGAGGTTGATCTCCGCTAGGCCTAAGCGTGGATTGAAGTTTGAATTTTTTTGACATGTCCAAAATTCCCCCGGCTTTTGCCCTATGGGGGACGTACAAGACAAGTCTAATAGGTATGATTGAAAAGTCAAAATAAGTTTGTTATAGTTTGCCGAGAAACTGTCTCAAGGAGGGCAAGGTGAGTGCATTCACTGTAATCATTTCGCTGGTTTTTCTGATCGAAACTGCCACATGCTTCGCGAAGATCAAAAAGCCAGATATTCAATTTGCATCTATCCGGCAATTACTGGAGGTGATCGAAGGTCGGGCAATTAGAACAACGATTTGTTATGCAGTAGCGTGTTGGTTGGCGCTGCTTTGGTCGCCAGAGACAAGCGCGGAAAAGTGGCTTAGAATATTATATGTCGTCATCCCCGGCATCGCAGCAATGTTTGCTCACTTAATGAGGGACGCAGCCATACACATATTTCAGACCAAGAGGGAGGAGGTTTTGGGCGGACGATGATCCGCCCTTTTCGTTTAAAAGTCGAGCCGCCCAGCAAGATACTGGGCGGGTTGACGATGGGGTTTTGCCTACTCTTGAGGATTTTGGGCTTTCTCCCTCATTGCACGAGCCTGGTTGATAAGCAACTCGGCATCTTCCAATTCGAAGGCAACTCCGCGGTGGAAGGACGAGCTGTGTACCTGGATTCGACCTGCCTCGGTGATTTCTCCAACCAGAGAGCCGCCGATTTCAAAGTCGCATGTCTTATCCTTTGGAGTAAAGTTTACCGCCATGATCCCCTCCTTGTGACGGCGGGTGAATAATCAACAAACCAACTCTGGGATTTAGGTTAATACAGTAAAAAATGCAAGTCAATCGATTTATAGGTTACCCGAAAAAACAGACCGCTCGCAATAATGCGAGCGGGTGTCTGGGTGGGCAGTGTGAGATCTATCCGGTCGCCGCTGCTTCTGCGGGCTCGCCTAACCCAAGCATATGGGTGCTTAGGTCGAGAACATCACCACAACTTAAGCTGGAGTTGAGACCGCAGACTTGAAATGGGTAGTAGCGGCCGTCACTTAAGATGCGGCCGATTACAACGTCATCACGAAGAACGTCGATGGAAGCGTGAGAACCAGATCGGAAATCAAGCGCCATGCAAACCTCCTTGTTGTGTGCCTTCCAGAAATCTAGCAATTAAACGAGGCAGGGTCAAGATTATGGTTTGAGGTTAATTACCTCATTGCCGGTATTTTTAATCTCTAGAAGCTCAATGGTGAATTTTAGAGTGGAGTTAGGCGGGATAGTTCCCTGTCCTGTTTTACCATAGGCAAGTTCGGAGGGAATAATGAGTTCTCTTTTTCCGCCCGCTTTCATGCCAATAAGTCCGATATCCCAACCCCTGATAACTTGGCCGGCTCCAACGATAAATTCAAATGGCTGATGACGGTCGTAGGAGCTGTCAAATTTGGTACCGTTCTCGAGGATACCAACATAATTAACAGAAATAGTGTCCCCTGCTTTAACTTCTTGACCAGCACCCATGACGATATCCTTTTTAACTAGCTTTTCGTCACCAGGCTTAGGGGTGGTATCAATTTTGGGTTGAAGGTTCATTTTATTTTCTTCGGGTGGCTCAGTTAGATTCTTGATAAAATTGCCAC
>JAKALK010000052.1 GCA_021813155.1 bacterium | reverse complement strand
CATTTTTTATCGCTAGAAGGACTTCGTCCTTCTTTGCTTGGTTGATATATCTTGGCATATGCTAGATATGTTACCAAAGATAACAAATGTGTCTAGTATATGGGGGACAGGCCAAGGTGGCAAAGCCCCCTATGACCCCCAATTCGGGCGGGCAAAAAGGAAGTGGTTTTAGGGGAGGGAATTTTTGCCCGCCCTCATTTCCGCCCTCCGTTTTTTCGTCGACGGCGCGAGTTTTCGTATTCGCTTACGCGAATGCGCCGCCGAAAAAATTACGCGTTTAGCCGTGTTCGCGTTTTGACTAAAGTCAATTATTTTGCTAAAATTTTGAGTAGAATCAAGGCATTGAGAAACTTATGAATCCAGAAGGATTTAAAAAAGAAATGTCACCGCGAAAAGAAAACTCAAGAAATGATCTCTTGGAAATTTATCGTGCAAAGGATGAAGGCGATTTGGATAGATTATCGCAAGTACTAAATCAAACAGAAACGGATTTATCTAAAATTGCCACCGAAATTGGAGACGAAAAATTTAGTGAAAACTTGGACTGGCTCCTAAATAATAACAACCGTATTGATTTGTATCATATAACTGCCATCATCAATGGTGAGCTTTACGACAGAGCTGATGACGAAATGGATATAAACAAAGCGAAACAGTTATTATCCTATCGTAAGATACTGGCAGCGCTTTTGACAGCAGGTGAAACCACTCATCCAGATGTTTTAATTTTTTTAAGTGATTTTATAGAAAGGAATCACACCATTCCTTATCTTTGTAATACGGCTATCGAATCCTTAGCAAAAAGTAAGGTTCCTGGTTGTAAGGAAAAACTTTTTGAAATTATCGACAATCCAAAATATAGTTTTGAAATAAGAATAAGAGCGATATTGGCTGGTTTAAGGAATGGTTTACAATTTGAAAACTCAAAAGTCGTCGCCTTACTAAATGAATATGTTGAATCTTTGGGCGACGATTTGTGTCAGTCAGCGGGTACTTATAATATTATAGAGATCGCTGGCCTGTTAGCCAGCGATGAGACCAAGACCATTTTGGATGAATTGTGGAGAAAGACGCAGACTCTACCTCCAAATAAAACACAATGGTTTGCGAGAGACATTATCTCAACGAGATTATCTTTCGCAACGGATGATAAGAGAGGTTACTGTGACAAAACTTTGGGCGTGAGACAATATACGAGTCGTGAAGGAATAGTTTTTGGCACGCTTGACGCAAGTTTTGATTTTCAAGATTTTATTGCGCGACATAGAACTAAATTTGATAAAGTGGCGGAAGTTGTGTCGCGTGTCAACAATGCCTTTGGAACAGAGCCGGTACTGTTTATCGACATTAGCACTGGCGACGCGAATGAAGCCGGCTGGACGCAAAATTCGATTTATTTTTCTCGAGACTACATAGAACACAGTGATAATGTTGATGATTTGGCGCAATCAGCTGGCCATGAGGCTTGTGAAAGGTGGCAATCAAAAGGTTTTATTGATATTCAGCTATCCAAATATTATTTACAGTTGATGGGGCAGCAATATTTTGGGTCGGAGTTGGATAAATTCAGATTAAAACACCGACTCGCTGAAGAAACAAACGCTGGCCATCCATGGGATGGTGAACGGGAATTTATTGCGGAATTAGGAAGTACTTTGTTAGTTGACTCTGAAAAGATTAAAAAACTGTTTGACCCCCACATTGACAAGACAGGCATGGAAGCATTAGAATATCTTAAAAAGAAATTACACTTAGCATAATTTTATGCGTGGAGAACACGGGTCAAGCCCAGAAATAAAAAATTCCATGAGCACGGTGGAGGAAACGGTGGAATTTATCTTAAAAACTTTCTCCGAATACAGAAAGGAAGATTTAGAAAAGCCTATCGGAGATGAGCAAACATCACTTGGTGATTTTTTAAGAAGCAAAAAGGATGGTAGCGAATGGACTGACCCGCACGGTTTTAAAATCAATGTAGTAGGAGACGAGTACAAGTTAACGATTACCTGATCACGAGTGGGCGGCGCGCTGGCGAACGGCCAGCACGAAAACTCGCGCCGTCGACGAAAAAACGGAGGGCGAAAATGAGGGCGGGCAAAAATTCCCTCCCCTAAAACCACTTCCTTTTTGCCCGCCCGAATTGGGGGTCATAGGGGGCTTTGCCACCTATACCATAATTCCCCTAAAAATTTTTCAAAAAATAGGTTCGGATTTGGTTGTATAACCATACAACGCTCAGCAGGTGCTGGGAGACCGAGACGGTCGCTAAAGTTAGCAAAATTGTTTCGGTCTTTTTTTATAGTTTTTTACCAATCCTTTCGGGAATCGAACCTAACTTTTTTTGTAAATATAGCGAAGATATTTTTCAACAAAGTTCGATTCCTGAATGATGTATAAATTAAATAGGCAGCCCCTTGGGGGGGGCTGCCTTGTTTTTAGTGAAGATTTGAATCGTATTCATCGGCTCGCGTTTCGAACAAGTCGGGGCTTTCCGAAACAATCCACATGAGTTCAACTATTGAATCGTGCCGATCCTCGCAGGCGACATACGGGGCACGCAGGTCGCCAGTGACATTGTGAGTTTCACCACGGCAGTCTCCGCCACAGAAATAACGAACGTCGCAGGCGGCGCACTTGTCGTTAAGTGTGCTTACTTGCAGTGTTCGCAGTCTCTGCAGAACGGGGTGATCGAGCTGAACGCAGTTGCTGAGTGAGTCGCTACGGATGTTTCCGAGGCGGAACTCTGGCTTCTGCGTATTGGGACATGGGTAAACCGTGCCAACTTCGTCTATGTACACGCACGGTCTATTGCCGACGCCGCAACTTTCACAGGTGATGCCGGCTAGGAGCGCAGCGCCCATCGAAGAGAATAGTGACGAGTTTGCGAACAAGTGTCTCTGGTTGGCGTTTGTGGTGAGATGACCAACGAGACGCTTGAAGATTTCAACTTCGGAAACCCGAAGCAAATTCGACTTGTCAGCCCGGCCGAGTTGGATCAGGTTGATAGGGTTGAACCCCGAACAGCCGATTTCATTTGCGAGCGATATTGATTTTTCCAGATCACCGAAATTTTCCTGGTGAACGAGAAAGTTTATACCAACTCGAATTCCGTTCGAGGTCAATTTTTTGATCCTGTCGACAACTCGCTTCCATGCCCCTTTTCCGCGAATCCGGTCATGTGTTTCAGGACATGATCCATCCATTGATACAGACAGGGTGACACCCATTTCCTTCAGCGCCGGCATGTCGCTGTCCTTGATCATCATGGCATTCGTACTCATGTTGACATGGAAACCGGCTTCGCGGTAAGCATGAATGATTTCAAGAATGTCTTTACGGCTAAAAGGCTCACCTCCAGTGAGGTTTACCTTGTACACCTTGTTGTCATCGGTGGCGAGGCGCGCGAAAAGCTGCTTGCCCAATTCTCGGTGCTCAGTAGTCGTTAGCTCGCCGTTTCGCAACCCTTTTGCATCCACGTAGCAGTGGGGGCAGATGTTTTTAAGGTTGCATTCACGCGTCACACTGATCATGGCCACGGTCGTTTTCGAGGTCAAAGCATTTTCGACTGAAGTCGAATCACGATTGACAACTCGGGTAAGGAGCGGGAGAAGTTCGGCGTAGGTCACCTCTACATCTTCGCGTTCATCTTCGTTGTATTCACGAAGAATATCCTCAAGTTTAGAGTTGTTGACGATCTTCTGGACGATGTTCAGTCCGAAGGAATCCACTACCAGCCACTGGGGGATGTGACCTAATACTACCAGGTACCTCTCCCCTCGGTTATAGATTTTCATGGTTTGTTTCCTTGGTTTTAGAAGGGGCAGAGAAGTAAAAACCATCTCTGCCCCAGGTTCGTCACTACTCCGACTTGTACTTCATGGCCCCGATGGCTTCGCGGCTGGCACGGATTACTTTCCGGTTTCCTCGCGAGACCACGTGAATCACACGGGGCTTGAACTCCTGCTTCTTGTTTTCAGGCTTTTTCTTCATTGAGAAGCGTCTCCTTTGTACGGCTCCGTCATTGGAGCCTGTGCTGAATATACATAAAAAGAGGGGTTTTGTCAATGGTTTACCCCTTATTTAAGAAGAATTTTAATTCATTACCACTATAATCGCTTATTTTAAAATTAAGAGATTTATTTAGTTGGATTGAAGCAGTATTTTTTTTATTCACCTCGGCAATCAATCGGTTTAGGTTTAAGGTATTAAAGGCGTAATCAATAAGATATTGCAGGGATATCTTGCCATACCCTTTTTTTCTAAAAGCGTCTTCACCGATCATTATAAACAAGTTTGCCTCCTTTTTATTTTTATCGACTTTAGTTAATCCCATGAAGCCGATAGGCGTGGTGTTGTGGTAAATTGTAAAAAACTTTTTATTCTCATTTTTTTCGTAATTATCAAACCATTTATTTTCTTTTTCTAGATTAGTGGTTTGATTTGGGTCATCGACAGCAAAAATATTGGCTTTTTTGTTGTTTAGCCATTTTACTCGTAAAGGGGCATCTTCGCGTGAATGTGGTTTAAAAGTGATCATAAGTATTTTACTTACTCTTGCCATTATATTCTTATAGGCATTTATTTTCAAGGTTTATAAATAAAAAAACCGTACGGGAATCTAACCTCTAGCTTCCGGACTATTAAACCGTTTTAAAAATTAATTTTTTTT
>JAKALK010000008.1 GCA_021813155.1 bacterium | reverse complement strand
GAAGTGTTAAATGAACTTTTGGGATCATAGGGAAATCCCCCATCGGGATTTTGAGTGCTCTTTAAGTAATCCAAAGCCTTGGAGATTTTGGGGTCAGTTTTAGTTACGCCCACTTCAGATAACGCCATAATCGCCATCGCGGTCATATTAGTGTCCCCGCTCGCGCCTACGGCGAAAGACCAACTGCCGTCGGAGTTTTGGTTGTTAAGAACGAAATTTTTTGATCCTTGAATAATCGCGCTGTCGGTTGGTTCGCCCGCGGAAACTAAAGCTAAAATGCCAAAAATGTCGTCGTTGATTATTGAGGCGTCGCCGATTTGGTTATTGGAATAAAAAGATTCGAGCTTGGTGACAAAATTTTCGTTTGGGAAAGAGCGAGGATCTTTACCGGTGGCGGCTAGAGCCATAATCGGCGCTTCGTAGTCGGTGGCTTTAGTGCCGGTGAAGGTTTTCAGATAATCGACATTAGGAGTTTCGCCCACGGCAACCAAGGCCATGGTAATCCATGAGTTAGGGGTTTTGGTTTTAAGATAAGCAACGGCGGAGCTGGTGTCGCCTTGGGCTTGGTATATGAAAGGCACAAAAGAAACGAGAAGAGTGGCAAATAAAAATAAAGATATTTTTTTGTTCATAATTTTTTAATTGTTTATTAAATCAAAACTCCCCGTTCGAGCGGAGAGTTTTAGTAATTTCGACAAAATACTTTTCCCTTTGCTCGAGGGTTCCCGAAACTTAAAGTTAAGTAACAGGAGAATTAATGTAGCCCCTCGCCGCTCCGCTAACTAGCGGAGCTCGCTCGGGACATAAGAGTTGCTAAGCGCTACGCGCTAACCCAACTCTAAATGCATGCACGGTTGGCCTTCGGACTCGTTGCGCTTTGAAGCGCAAGTTACCGTAGCGGCACTGTGTAGGATTTACACCTACTTCCCCAACCAACGGACAAATACTGTGGGTGCATATTTAATTCAAAGAACGGGAGTTTGCAGAGGTAAGGTTATTACCAGTCAAGAAGAGTGTCAAATACGAGTGCTGTGGATAATTTGAGAGGTGGACCTAGGCGGAATCGGATCGGCGTCCCAGCAATGCGCCCCGATACTAAATTTCGCCAACTTGTGGACCTAACCGGAATCGAACCGGTGTCCCAGCAATGCGAATGCTGTGTTCTACCACTGAACCATAGGCCCTCTTGAGAGAAAGCTATGGCGAAATTAGTACGGGGTAAAAATGCTTGTGTTCTGCCACTTTACTACGGGCTCAACGATTAAATTATTACCTAAAAAGCAGGGGGAGGACAAGGGAGATGAGAGCGAACAAGGCGAAAATAATGATAAGGAATTTTTTGATTTTTTCTTTGTTTTTGGGTTTAGCCATTTTAAATACCACTGGTTGCTAATTTAAAGTAAACGACCTCGATTATTATAATAACCAAAGAAATAATAATTGACCATAAGAGCCATTTCAAGATTGATGCGGGAATTTTTTTCACTTTTCAATTTCGCCGCCAAGCGACTGCCAATTTTTTAGGCCGCCTAAATTTTCGGCGTTCGAGTAGCCAGCTTTTTGCAATATGTTTTTGGCGCGGCCGGCGCGGCCACCGGCTTGGCAGTAGAGGTAAATTTTCTTATCTTTCGGAATTTCGGGCAACTCCCCTTTTTCGATTTCGGCAATCTCTAAATGAAGAGCTCCCGCGGCGTGACCTTTAGCCCACTCGTCGTCGCGCCGGACGTCGATTAAAACAGCTTTTTTATTTTTTACTTCTTCGACGATATTAGATGGCATATTTTTTCTTTAATAATTATAACCCAAAAGCCCCGACTTGAGGCGGGGCTTTGGAAGCACTTAATATAGAAGTGTGTTACAGAGTGGTGGTGAAACTGGATTGGCTTGAGGTGGCGGTGTTACTCGAAGCATCCGTAGACTCAACTGCGTAGTAGTAGGTGGTGGTGGCATTGAGGCCGGTTAAGCCAATTGAATGGCTGGTGGTTAAACCACTTACGGTGGAGGTTAAGGCCGTTCCGAAATTCAGAGGAGTCGCGGTGCTGTAATAAACCTTGCTGGTTGAGTTTTCGTTGGTGGTCCAAGTAATCGTAGCGGTAGTTGAAGCCACATTGGTTGTGCTAACGCTTGAGATAACCGGTGCAGTAACATCAGCGGGCTGCGATGTAATGAAAGAATTTTCTACCGAGGTCGCCGTGTTACCGGACGCATCTTTCGAAACTACAATATAGTAGTAAGTCGTTGAGGCGTTAAGACCGGTTAAGTTAAGCTGGTGAGAAGCAATGAGCGAGGCGCTATTAACAGTTTGAGTGGTCGAGGTGTTAACCGGAGAAGTAGCAGAATAATAAACTTTACTATCGGAATTTTCGTTCGTCATCCAGTTAATGGTAGCGCTGTTTGCTGTTATAGAAGTGACATTAATTGATGAGATTATCGGAGCGACTATGTCTGGAGTGGAGGTAACGTTGTGATCTTCGTCGTCGTCCTCGTTATCGCCGTGGTCTTTCTTCTCGATACCAGGCGGCAGGGTTTGGCAGGTCGGGATTTCTGGACGGTCGTGTTCCTTTAGCCATCCTTTGGCAATTAAATGACCAGGAGGAATAATAGCGCAAAGCCCGTGTTCGTTTTCATTATCTTCGTTATCGTCGTGTCCTCTTTTCCAGTTAATCGTGGAAGTCGCAGTACTGCTTACACTTGAGATAAATGCAATTGGGTTTTCTTTAAGAAACTCATTTAATTTTTTTAGAGTTTTGGGGCCGACAATACCAGCTTGTTCAATGTCGTGTTTTTCTTGGAATTTTCTGACCGCCTTTGAAGTTAACGCGCCGTAATATCCGGTAATTAATCCTTCGGGGTAAATAATCGGATCGGCAGCAAGGAGTGCTTGAAGAACTTTAACGTCATCGCCCGATGACCCTTGTCTTAAATTTTTTACCAGTTCAGCAACTTGGGTTTGGCGCTCTGTGTTGATCTCTTGGGTTTTTTGTTGGAGCGCAAGAATTTGGTTTTGAAGATCTTGAATTTGTTTAGTTAGGCTGGCAATCATATCCAGCTGAGCTTGAATACTTGAAGTTTGAGCAAAAGCCGGACGAGAACCAATAACCATAAATCCAACGATAAAAACCAGAAACAATGTTGTTATTTTTTTTGACATAATTTTTTTGTTTTTTTCGACTTTAAAAGTCATACGACTGGGATAAGGAAAGGTTACAAACGTAAAACAATCGAGATTTTTAACGCAGGAAATTGATGATAAATAGCAAAACGAACTCAATAAAGGAAACTACGCACCAAGTACAGAAGGCCCGAAGGACAAAGGCTTGGATAATAAAGAAGTAGAGAGAAAAAAGAAAACCAATCCAGATAATGGCGGAAATAGGCCAAAAAACGGCTAGGGCTCCTGCATAAAATAGAAGAGTTAAAATTAGAAGCCCACAATACATAGCCAGCCCGGCGTAGGAATTTGGGAAACCGAGCGTGCGACTGAATTTACTCTGCTGAACCTTAAGGCACCATTCTGGCGGGAAAAAAAAGCATTTAACCGGAGTTTTTTTAATAGTGTGGTAACTTAAATAACCGGTGTTTATAATGCCAATCACGCTTAAAATCAAAATAAGGGTTAGGTTGATGGACATATCGTAAGTATACCATAATTCCCCTAGATGAGGGTTTGGATTTTAACAAATGAGCGACCAGGAGATTGGTATTATTTTAAAGTCATCAGAACGGCGCCAATAGTGAGAAGAATTGCTCCAATACCAGATTTTAAAGTAAAGCTTTCACCCAAAACTAGAGCAGCGAAAATTAGAACAAAAACGACACTCAATCGATCTAGGGCAGCGACGCTCGGAGCAGGGCCGGTCTTTAAAGCAAAGAAATAGCACAACCAAGAAATGGCTCCAGCAATACCAGAGAGAGCGATGAATAAGAGCGCTTTATTATTAATGGTTTTAAGGAGGTCGGCTTTACCAAGGAAAAAGGAAGTGATGACTAAAAAACCAGCCATAATAACAGCGCGGACAGTAGTGGCTAAAGTAGAGTCTATATCTTTAATTCCAATTTTACCGAAGATAGCGACTAGCGCCGCAAAAATCGCAGATAGAAGAGCGAATAAAATCCAGGTGGGCATTATGAAAAATGATGTTCGGCGGCTTCGGCTTCGGCTTTAGTTTTGTGAATGGTACCAGGAGCGTGTTCGGGCGGAGAGTAGACGGTGTAGAGTTTAATTTTTTCGCTTGAAGACGTATTGATAACATTATGGCGAGTGCCAGCGGGGATAACCACGGCGTAGCCGTCGCTACCAGACGATTCTATTCCATCTAGAATAAACTTCGCCTTGCCCGACTCTATCCGAATAAATTGATCGACTTCGTGAACTTCTTCGCCGATTTCTTCGTTGGGATTTAACGACATCACAACAAGCTGACTGTGTTTGCCAGTAAAAAGCACCTGCCTGAAGTTTTCATTTTCGAGCGAGTCTTTTTCTAAATTATTAGAATAAATTTCCATAAGTTTTATTGGATTAGGCCTTTATTAAATAAATACTTTGATAGAGAGTGTGACTAATTAAGAATTATAGATGATTGCAAAGATTACGTCGACTAAATATGTCGATGTCTCCTGTAAAAACGCTGCTTAACAATTTGAACTATAACAAGGTAGACTGCAACAAGGAGAATAATTGATCCTAGGGTTTTAAAAGGTAAAGGCAGAAAGTTAAAGTAGGTGGCAAGCGGCAGAAATGGGACGATGAAGGCCGCCATAACTGCGAGCAGGGTGGTTGATAAAACCCACCCGCTAGGGCGACTCTGTAAGAAAGGAATTTTTCTTGTCCGAATTATATAAATAACGAAAACTTGAGTGGCTAAAGATTCAATAAACCAACCGGTTTGAAAACCATGCGGAGGAAGTTTAAAAATGTAAAACATAGCACCAAAAGTAAGGAAGTCAAAGATCGAGCTGATGATACCGAAAGTGATCATATATTCACGGATAAATTTTATGTTCCACTCTGGTGGTCTTTTAACTTCGTCTTCATCAACATTATCGGTAGAAACTGAAAGTTGTGAAACATCATAAATAAAATTATTCAAAAGAATCTGGGTTGGCAACATAGGAAAAAACGGCAAGAAAGAAGAGGCTGCCATCATCGAAAACATATTGCCGAAGTTTGAACTTAATCCAACCATTAAATATTTAAGAGTATTGCGCAGGGTTTTGCGGCCTTCAATTACGCCGTCTTTGAGTGCGTGAAGGCTTTTCTTTAAAAGAATGATGTCGGCGGTTTCTTTAGCAACATCAACGGCGTTATTCACTGAGATGCCGACGTCGGCGGCCTTCAGGGCCGGAGCATCATTAATGCCATCTCCTAAATAACCTACAACTTGTCCAAGCTTCTGAAGATTTTGGATAATCCGCTCTTTTTGTTCAGGATTAATGCGGGCAAAAATTGTAGTTCTAGGAATAAGATTTCTTAACTCTTCGTCGCTAAGTTTGTCGATTCTTTCGCCATTTACCGTCCCCTTCACAATCAACTTTATCTCACGGCAAATTTTCTGGGTGAGAAGATCACTATCGCCGGTAAGGATTTTAATTTCAACACCAAGGCTTTCAAGCTCCTGGACGGCCTCAAGGGCAGTAGGTTTTGGGGGATCTAGAAAAGCCAAGAATCCGACGAAGGTTAAATGAGTTTCGTCTTTTTTTTCATAGACTTCAAGATTTTTTTCGACTTCTTTGGTAGCCACCGCTAAAACTTTAAAGCCATCCTCGCTTAGTTTTGCAAATTCGTCGGCGGCGATTTTCTTGGCCTTATTATCAAATTCAAGTTTTTTATTACTATTGGTGTAAAAATCACAGATCTCAAAAATCTCTTCGGGCGCGCCTTTGGTGATAATATGACGTTTTCCTTCTCTTTCGATGACCATTGAGTCGCGCCGCCGATCGAAATCGAAAGGAATCTCATCTATTTTTCTCACTTTAGCCATCTCCCAAGCTTTGCGATCTTTAATGGCTTGATCAAGAGGATTAGGAACACCGCTATGGAAGAAGCTGCTTAAATAAGCAGTTTTCAAAACGTCTTCGAGAAGCTCGCCGCGACTGTCAACATACTTAACGACGGTGATTTTGTTTTCGGTTAAGGTACCGGTTTTGTCGGTGCAGAGAACACTCATACGACCGAAGTTTTGGATAGAGGGGAGATGTTTTACAATGACATCTTTTTTAGACATCTTCATGGCACCGCGACTTAAAGAAACTGAAAGGATAACGGGCAGGAGTTCTGGAGTAAGGCCAATTGCAATAGCAACCGCAAAAATAAATGAGTCAAAAATCTTATTGCCTTTTATGGCATTAATAACAAAAACAGCAAAGACAAGAACAAGGATGACTTTCATCATAAAGCCACTAAAGGCTTTTATGTTACGATCAAAATCAGTGCCTTCTTCGGCGGCATTTAGACGCTCCGCGATTTTACCAAACTCGGTTGTTTTGCCAGTTTTTATCGCCCGAACTGTGGCAAATCCAGTGACAACACTCGTTCCCATAAAAACGATTTTTTTGTCGTCCACGGATATTTTTTCTATATCAAAATTTGCGGGGTTTTCTGAAGCGACTTTTTCTACCGGCAATGATTCCCCTGTTAAAACTGATTGGTCAACGAAGAAGTCTTTGCATTCCAAGATGAGGCAGTCAGCTGGAGCAACGTCTCCTGCAGAGAGGAGGACGATATCATCAGGAACGATATCTTTAATTCTTATTTCTTCTCTGCGGCGATCGCGAAAGACAGTGGCGGTGGTAATAACTTTAGACGTTAATTTGTCAACAGCTTTTTCAGAGCGATAACTATTAACAAAGTCTAGAGCTACTGAAATCAAGATCATAAAAAGCAAGATGAAGCCGTTGGTTTGTTGGCCAACAAAAAAAGAAATTACTGAAGCGAAGACCAAAATCAAGATAAGCGGACTATTAAATTTGCGCACAAAAGCAACAATAGGTCTCAACTTTCTTTTAGTAATAACGATGTTTTCTCCAATTTTTTTAAGACGTTCTTCGGCCTCAGAAGATGAAAGGCCGGTAAAATTTAGCATAGGCTTGGCGTCTTCAGTCATACAGTAATTATATTACTAAAAACTCCTAAATTATAAATTTGAAAACTTAGATACCTAGGTGGTATTTTTTCTAAAATAGTATAAAATTCAGAGCGTAATTCGGGCCGTAGTATACCGGTAGTACGTGCGCTTCGGGTGCGTAAAGACCGGGTTCGATTCCCGGCGGCCCGACAAAAAACAGGGGGTTTCTTGCCGCTTGCGGCAAGTTTCTCCGTCTTGATTTCTTCAGTAATCACAAGGCTTCGCAGCGAGTAGGCTCTTTTGTGCGAGATTCTATTTTCTTTGATCCTCCTCGGGATTCGAACTGAGGCCAGAATCATCCTGATCAGGTTTTCGTAGACCTTGTTTGATCTGCCAGTAGTCCACTAAGATCTCGGCGAGCGTCCGCATTTCCATCTGTAGTTGCTTCAGCTGAGCATCGGTGTATTTGTAGGAAGTTGGTCCCAGGAAGAGGCGAAATGCCTCTATGTCATAGAAGATGTCTCCCTCGCCCCACCACTGTTTCTTTTTTCGTCTCATTTTATTGATCACTTTCATTGTTCGGCCTTTGGGCGATTCCACTAACTACCTCTGTATCGGCCACTGCCGCTCCCCTACGAACCCACTCTAGACTCTCTCCTTGTCTTTAACTCTTAACTCCACATTGCTTTATTACAACTGGGATCAGGCGCTGCGGTAGGTTTAGTGCCAATGCGGCCGAATAATTAACCAGGTATTTGATAGAATAGAAGAGTCTTACAAACGGTAGCGCTAGCATGACCGCTGATTAACCCTTCAAAAACCATGGTTTTTCTACTATTGACACGACTCTTGATTCTGCTACAATAATCGTGATCCTTGCGGTGCAATTCTAAAGGTCGCGTAGGGAATACAAGCGATAATCACAAATTGTAATGGTAAATAAAGAATCAAGCAGTTCCTCCGAGCGAAAGACAAAAGGCGGTGGGTTTCCGTCGGTTAATCTCGAGGAGGCATTGGAATTAATAAAGAAGGGGTCTTCTGCGGGTTGGGAGATGTCCAAAGAAACCTTCGCCGGAGCAATAGGCTCGTCCTCTAATAGCGGGCCATTCTTGGCAAAACTGGCTGCCCTAAGGGATTTCGGTCTAATCGAGAGAGGGGATCGAATAAGATTTACTGCCCTGGCTAAGGAGTTGATCGCGCCAATTTCTGATGATCCACAAAGACAAGCCGAGGACCTTCAGAGGGCATTCCTGAATTGCGGCGCATTCAAAGCAATTTACGAAAAGATTCGTGATACTTCGGGTACGTCCAATCTTGATGCAATTGCGAATATTGGTGTTCACGATTTTCGTGTGTCGTTAAAACGAAAAACATTATTCGCGAAGAATTTGGCAGCTTCCGCGATATTTGCGAATCTTATGAATGGAGAGGGCAACCAGTTATCCATCGTTCGAAGTGAGAAGGTCTTAAATGATAATCAGGAAAGTTCTTTACAGCACCATGGAGGTGTACGTGGAATCAAGGGAGCATTTCAGTTCAAAGATGTTGGACAGAATTGGGAGTTAATTGTCTCGACGAACCGACCTCTGAATGTGAAGGCTCGAGAGAAAATATTCGAACTCATAAACGAGCTGGAAGCGACATATGGGACATCGGATGAGCAAACCAGTGAAATCAAAAAGTCGTAAGCGGAGACTTACGACTTCCTGAAAATATATAAACCGCGGTTTTGGTAGTACTCCATCGGTCGTACCGAAATCCGCAACCCACATTGGGTTATACAAATCATAACCCAATGTGGCGAGACTTGTAAACCTAAACTATGGTTAGGACAATTTACAGAACAGGGCAAACAGCTCCCGTGTCAGGTGTATACCGATTTGTCGGTCACGCGATGTGGAACTGCGGAATATCACACGGGCAGCGGGAAATCCCGCTTTCACGTGGCGAGATCTTTCCACCTATTGCCAGTTGTAGATACGCCGTTTCCTGGCAACTCGTGAGGCTAGCCTAGAAAGCGTAGCGGTTTAGAATCTTGTGACAATTGCAGCGCTCGGTCCGGAACGACGCTGTTTTTGTTTGTTTGCAACCTCACACCTGGATCAGTTCGAACTATGCACATGAGGTACGTAGCTGAGGATTTGTTCAAACCGACTATCCTGACTTTGTTTCGGCACCTTGTACTTGTCGAACGATGTCGGAGAACTCAGTAATTTCGGCTGATAGATGGTTCCAACTTCTTCCCGTGGGGGCGACTAAGTTAAACTATCGATTGTCTCCACTGCCAGAAAGTTTATTCCTTTCCATTCGAGAATAAAGCTTCTCAATATTTTTCTCGGCAATCTGATCTAGGGATAAATTAAGTTCGCTCGCAATTTGGCTCACATACCAGAGAACGTCGCCTAACTCCTTTTCGATCTCAATCTTTTTTTCATCTGTAATTTTACCGTCGTCGTCCCGAATAGTCTTTTTTATTTTTTCGGCCACTTCGCCGGACTCACCAGCTAAACCGAGGGTTGGATAAACAAAATTTTGATTAGCATTCGGATAAACGGCGGTTTTGCGGGATTTTTTTTGATATTCTTCGAAAGTCATTGTTTTTTTCTTTTTTTACCTTTTTCTTCAAAAATATGCTTAGATTTTTGAGTTAGCGCGAAAATCGAAAGAACGGCGATATAGCTTGCGATGATCTCTGACGGGATTCTATACGTGTTACCTAAAAAAGTAGAGGCAACTAGAATACCAAAAATCACAACGGACCAAGCGAAAACGAAAATTTCTCCCGGATGGCGGCCGACGTGGGTTTCGTGCCAACGATCAAATTCTTTGGTGCCGATGTAAAGCGTTAAAACTCCGATATAGAGCGCGGCGAAAGGACCAACGAGATATTCATAGTGGTTAGCGGTGGCGAAATTGACAATAATAAAAACCAGAAAAATTACCGTCCAAAAATTTGTGACGGAGCGCCAAAGTTTTTCATCTTTAAAGTTAGACATTATTTAACGTGGTGTTTAGACTTTATTTCTTCTTCGATTCCTTGTTCGAATTCCTGTTTGGTTTCTTTGGCTTTTTCGGACATTGATTTTAACTCTTTTTCGGAAAGTTGGCTTACTTTTTTGATTTTTTCTTCAAGATATTCGCGAGTATTTTTTTGGGGGTCGTCCAAAACTTCTTCAAGAAGGATGGATAAAATATATCCGACTTTAGGGCTCGGTTCAAGCTTGGCGATTTTCATCACGTCTTCGCCGTTAATTTTGAGCATTTTGGGCGAGATGGGATCGCTTTTGACTTTGTCAATCATAAAAAGCAGATGGCGGAGTTTGTAGGGTACGGCTTTTGGGACGCCGGAGCCGATGCGGTCGGCTTCGCGGATTTTTATAAGATCATCAATATTTTCGGGACCAACGCGGGAGAGAAAGCGCCGGACGCCCGCGGCGGTGACTTCGCCGACGTTGTAGTAGAAAAGATGCTGGCGGACGAGGTGAGCGCATTGCTCAATAAAATCTTTCGGGAATCTTAAGCGATCTAAGATTTTTACGGTCATCTTGCCGCCGATAACTTCGTGGCCGTGAAAAGTGGAGTCCGGGCCGTCTCCTCTCTTGGATTGGGGCTTGCCGACATCGTGTAGGAGTGAAGCTAATCGGATAAGAAGCGAGTAATTGTTTTTAGTAGCGTAGTCGAGGGCGCGAACGTTGTGCTCGAAAACGGTATAGATATGATGCTTGTTTTGGCCGCAGCCTAAACCTTCGCGGAGTTCGGGAACGATATTTTTTAAGAGATTGAGTTCTTCAAGGAGAATTATTCCTTGGCCAGCGCGTGGAGTCATTAAAATTTTTATAAATTCATCGCGAATTCTTTCTTTTGCAATCACTTCTAAAAGTCCGGCAAGTTTTTCGATGGCGCGGCGAGTATTTAAATCTATTTTGAAATCCAGCTCGGTTGAAAAGCGAACGGCACGCATTAAGCGGAGCGCGTCTTCATCAAAGCGCTCTTCGGGAATGCCGACAGTGCGGATGAGTTGTTCTTTTAAATCTTTTTCGCCGCCGTAAGGGTCAATAATTTTATCAAATTTACCTTTGGCGAAATTGATGGCTAAAGCATTAATAGTGAAATCGCGGCGGGAAAGATCTTCTTCGATAGTTTTGGCGAATTTAATATCGTCGGGGTGGCGTTTGTCGGTGTATTTACCCTCAATGCGGAAGGTGGTGACTTCGACTATCTTTAGTTTCGGGTCCTCGGAATCCGTCTTTACACCAACGGTGCCAAAGTCGTTTTCATAAACGCTATCTTCGAAAAGTTTTTGAACCTCTTCCGGCTTGGCGTTAGTAGCCACGTCCCAATCTTTTGGTTCACGATTTAATAAAACATCACGAACACAGCCACCCACCAAATACGCCTGGTAGTCAGCTTTTTCTAGGATTTGGCAGATGTTTTTTACTTCATTGGGAATATTCGGCCGCATGAACTAATTAGTATTATCTCACGTCGGCTTGAAATTGTCTTTTAGTTTCTTCGATAACTTTATTTTGAATTGGTTCTATCTCTTCGGTTTGAAGGGTGCGCTCGTTGCTTCTATATATAATTCGATAAGTGTAGCTGACTTTGCCTTCGCCAAATTTTTCGGCACTTTCATATTTATCTAAAAGAGAAACTTCTTCGACGAGATCGCCACCAATATCGCGAATTAAATCAAAGTAATCATTGGGGGCGAAATTTTTATCCACTACAAAAGAAATGTCGCGGGTGATGGGCGGGAATTTACTCACTTCTTTAAATTCTTGACCGAGTTTTAATTGGCGCCTCACGCGCTCGTCCTCGGACCATAAGAGACGGATGTCGGGCAAGTTCATGCTTAAAATTGCGAGACGTTCTAGCCCGAAGCCGAAAGCCCAGCTGTTAAAGATTTTGGGATCGACGCCTAAGGTTTCTAAAACTTTGCCGTGAGTGATGCCACTTCCTAAAACTTCCACCCACCGTCCTTTAACTTCAATTTCCATTTCTAAACTTGGATCTGTGTAGGGAAAAGTGTCTTTGTTAAAGCGATAATTGATTTTGGGCCCGAAAACAGCTTGGGCGATTTTAATAAGTACGGCTTGGAGTTCCTCGATGCCGATTTTTTGCTCATCGCGGGGGCAGATATAGAGGCCGTCCATTTGGTGAAAGACGTTCATATGATTTCGGTCAATTTCGTCTTTGCGGTAAACTTTGCCGTAGGAAAGAAGACCAAGCGCTTCACCGCGCTTAACACGCTCCTCTACTTCGGGGCGGGTTAGGTAGTAGTACCACATAATCGTGGTATGGGTGCGCAAGATGTAGTCATTATTTAAATAATAGGTATCAGATTTACTTCTCGCAGGATGGTCGGGAGGAAAATTAAACAAATCAAAACTTTCTCTCGCCGGAACAACTTCGGGAGATTTAATAATATCGAAATCCTTAAAATCAGAGATGGTTAAAATTTTTTTGACGAGCTCCTTAATAGGATTCCCCTCTTGGCGTGACAAATCTGGCATCGCCAAAAATCTTTTCATACGGGCGGCTTCGGCATCGGTTCTTTTTTCAAGTTCGGCTAATAAAGCTTTTTCTTCTTTGGAATCAACGATAATTTCCTCGTGCATTATGAAAATCTTATATCAAATAAGGGCAGGATATCAAATTTTTATAACGAACAAAAATACGAGAGCCGCCAGCGACGTGGATCGAGGGCGGCTCATGGGTTCTTGGGAGCGATGGCATTATTCCATCGCTTTCGCAACCAGTCGAGGGCAATGCCCGAGAATCTGCCGATAACCATACTCACAAAGAAATAGACTACTATGAGCAGCGCAACTTGCCGAGGTGCAATGGGAGAGCCTCTCCGCCACATAATGAGAACACAAAGCAGGAAAAGTGTAGTTTTATACACGAAGACGGCTAAGCTATCGGCAATCCACTTGCCAATGGGCGTAGTCTTGAGGCGGGCTTGAAAACGTTGCCTGAAGAATTCCCAAGCGGGGTTAGTCAGAATTATCGCCACTAAATAGATAGTTCTTAAGTGCGCGAATTTCCAGAAATCACCCCGAAGAATGATCAGCTCGAGAGTAACGAGAAAAGGAGAGACGAAAACACTGGGAAGCTCTAGGGCGATAAATCTCTCGACTTGGTTTTTTAAAAACAACCACAGCCATCTTATCAAGACAGGGTCCTTTCTTTAGTTGGAGTGGATGGTTAATCTTTGATAGATAGTAAGTAAAGAAAGAGATAAGTCAAGGAAGAACAGAAGAACATCCCAGAAAAAAGGCCGACAACACAATTCGAGTCTGCAACTAAAAATATATCTGTTTTCTCAATTTTTTTTGGTTGGTGGCTGGGGTGGGGATCGAACCCACGACCTTAGCGTTATGAGTGCTACGCTCTAACCAACTGAGCTACCCAGCCTCGTAAATCAATATTACATTAGTTAATTTTATTTGATTTAGCAAGAAATTTTGGTATAATTTCAATCCCTACAATTTAGGCGCGGGAGGGATGGGAATGGTTTTCCGGGGAGCCCCATAAGCTCTTGAAGCTGGTTCGATTCCAGCCCTCGCAAATGATTCAAGAAGACCCCGCTTGGGGTTTTCTTAGTCTTAAGGAAATGTAATAATCAGAACAATGAACAGAAAGTTGAGAACTAAACCTCTTAAGATAGGAATCTTAGGCTTTGGGAGAGAAGGTAAGTCAGTATTTAAGTATTTAAAAAGATCTTCTCAGTTCAAGAATTCAAAAATAGAAATTCTCGACAAAAGAATTAGCGAAAACTACCTAAAAAATTTAGGACGTTTTGATTTAATCTTTAGATCGCCCGGCATTCCTTATAATTTGCCTGAATTAAAAAAGGCGCGCCAAGACGGAGTTTATTTTTCGAGTGTTACACGCTTGTTTTTTGAGAATTACAAGGGCAGGGTTATTGGGGTCACTGGCACAAAAGGCAAAGGGACAACTTCAACTTTGCTTTATCAAATGCTTAGGAATTCTGGCAAAAAAGTTTTTCTGGCTGGTAATATAGGAAAGTCAGCAGTAGATTCGCTGTTTAAATATAAAGATTATCCTTTAGCGGTTTTGGAATTCTCGAGTTTCCAGCTACAAGATTTAGATATTTCACCAGAGATCGCAGTAATGCTTGATGTTTTCCCAGACCATCAAGACGCTCATATAAGCTTATCTGAATACTATAAAGCCAAAGCTAATATAGGAAGATTTCAGAAGAAAACCGACAAAATATTTTTCTTTGCCGATAACGCAAAAAGCAAACAGTTAGCAATGATCAGCCCCGCGAGAAAATTCCTAGTAGATTATAGGAAGTTCAAATCATTTAAAAAAGAAAGTTTAAAAATTAAGGGGTTGCACAATTTCCGAAACGCCGTCATGGCGGCGACAGTAGCGACCAACCTAGGAGCGGATTTGACAACAATCAAAAACACGGCCCAAAAATTCAGAGGATTAGAGCATAGGTTAGAATTTGTCAGGAAAATCGTGGTTCGACAGGCTCACTATAAAACAGAAATGAGCTTTTACAACGACTCAGCTTCGACTAATCCCACGACCGGCGCGACTGCCCTAACGGCCTTTGGTAGAGAGAAAAGAATACTCATTGCTGGAGGGCAAGATAAGGGACTGGATTACGCGCCACTTAAAAGAACCTTGAAAAAATATCCGGCTGAGGCGGTGATTCTCTTCGGAGAAAATAAAGGGAAAATAAAAAAATCTATTGTGGGAGTCTGCCGAGAAATAAGGATGATGGAAAATCTGAAGGCGGCCATTGAGGCTGCATGTAAAATTGCCAAGAGTCGCAAGGGGGAGACGAATATTATTTTCTCGCCAAGCGCCGCAAGTTTTGATATGTTTAAAGACTACGCTGACCGAGGCCGTCAATTCAAACATAGGATTATGGCTCTCCGGTCAAGGTTTTAATTACTTGGAAAAATAGTAGAATGGAACCAAAATGCCATCACCGATAAACAAAAAAATTCTAAAGTACCTAGCTGATTTAGCTCGTCTTGAACTCAGCCCGAGAGAAGAAGAAAGACTATTAAAGGACCTGCAAGGAATTCTGGGCCATTTTGAAGAATTGCAACGTCTAGACACAACAGAAGTAGCGCCGATGACTGGCGGAACAAGTTTAAAGAACGTTTTTAGAGAGGATGAGGAAAGGAAGAATAAGTATGCCGGAGCAGGGGTTGAAGCTTTTCCGGAGAAAGAGGGTGGTTTTCTTAAAACGCCCCCGGTATTTGGAAACGACGATCAATAGCTTGAATAAAATGTACTCGTTAAGAAACCTAACAATAAAATCTTTCCACGACGGATTAGTATCAAAAAAATTTTCGGCACTTGAAATTACCCAAGCTTTTTTTAAGCACATAAAAGAGAGCGACAAGCGAATTGGGGCCTACTTAAGTTTAAATGAGGATGGGGCACTTAAGGCAGCCGAGCGAGTGGATATAGCGGTGGCGCAAGACGAAGAGCTGCCGATCTTAGCGGGAGTACCGCTCGCAATCAAAGACAATATTCTCATCAAGAGTTTGCCCGCAACAGCAGGATCAAAAAGTTTAGAGAACTACATAGCCAGTTATAGCGCTGGAGTAATTCAAAAGTTGAAAAGTGAGAAAGCTATATTTTTAGGGAAAACGAATCTAGATGAATTTGCTATGGGGTCGTCAACGGAAAATTCCGGATTTCACATCACCCACAACCCGCACGATCCCCTACGAGTGCCAGGTGGATCTTCAGGAGGATCGGCGGCGGCGGTGGCGGCCCATATGGCAGTCGCCGCGTTGGGCTCGGATACAGGTGGCTCGATCAGACAACCGGCGGGCTTCTGCGGTGTAGTGGGACTCAAAACCACTTATGGCGCCGTTTCAAGAAACGGATTAATTGCTTTGGCTTCAAGCCTTGATCAGATTGGACCAATCACTAAGACAGTAGAAGATGCAGCCATGCTTTTTAAAGCAATCGCCGGACACGACCCTTATGACGCAACCTGCACAGAAACAAATTACGGCGAAGAATTATGGAACCCGAAACTCGAACAAGTTAGGAGTTTAACAATTGGGCTTCCGGATGAATATTTCCCGAAAGGATTAGATGAAGAGGTCCAAAAAGCTATAGGGAAAGTTATTTTAGATTTAGAGAGTTTAAAAATTAATTTCAAAAAAATTTCACTACCTCATACAAATTTTGCCCTTCCTTGTTATTACATCATTCTACCAGCAGAAGTAAGCGCAAATCTCGCGCGTTTTGATGGAATCCGATATTCAAGAATAGAAGATAAGAAACTAAATACTAAGACGCTTCGCGATATTTACATGCGCCATCGAGGAGAAGGCTTTGGGACTGAAACAAAGCGAAGGATTATTTTAGGAACATTTGTTCTTTCATCAGGTTACTACGATGCCTATTACCAGAAAGCGCAGCAAGTAAGATCGCTCATAAAAAATGATTTCGAAAAAGCATTCAATGAGGTGGATGTCATTTTGACACCAGTCTCCCCTACCTCTGCATTTAAGATTGGAGAAAGGGTTTCTGATCCCTACTCGATGTATCTCTCAGACATCTTTACTATTCCTGCTAATTTAGTGGGATTGCCAGCTGTTTCAATTCCAATCAAAGAAACCTTGCCTCTTTCCTCTGGAGGCGGACGATTACCGATAGGTTTTCAACTCATCGGCCGCCACTTCCGAGAGGCAGATATCCTTGCGATTGGCCAATTTTACGAGAAAATTAAGGCTAGTTCTTCTTAGTAAACATATCCACAGATGAGAACTTGAAGTTATGGGAACTGAGCTATAATTAAGTTAGCTCGACATCATAGGAATATCTCTCGAAACGAAAGCGAAAAAACTAGCCGGCCTTGTCGGCTGGCAATCAGGTATAAGGGCTCTCGCTTGCGGGGGCCCTAATTCTTTAGAGAATTTTCCCGTCTGAGAGAGTGAGTACTCGATCAGCTAAAGTAGCATATTCTGGTTCGTGAGTAACCATAATAATAGTCTGACCTTCTTTATGAAGCTCCAGAAAAATATTTAAAACGGTCTTCGCGGTTTCCGAGTCGAGATTAGCTGTAGGTTCGTCGGCAAAAATGATTTTAGGATTGTGGCCGATAGCCCGAGCGATAGACACGCGTTGCTGTTCGCCGCCAGAGAGCTTACTGGGAAGATAATGAAGTCTCTCTTTAAGTCCTACTTTGTCAAGAACTCGTGCAGCCTTGGTATTGGCTTCGCTGGTTTTTTGGCCTTGCATAATTAAAGGGAGAGCAACATTTTCTATGGCAGTGAGTTCGGGGATTAACGCATAATCTTGGAAAACATAGCCAAGTTCTTTAAGTCTAAAATTGGTTCTTTCATCAGGGGAAAGCTGATCGGTGTCGATGTCTCCGATGTGAATATCGCCCGAAGTAGGATGATCGAGAAGGCCGAGTTGATAAAGCAAGGTACTTTTACCGGATCCCGAGCGGCCAGTAATAGCTAAAAGTTCGCCGGATTTTACATCGAAACTTACGTCTTTTAAAACAGAAAGTTCACTGTCGCCGCTTTGATATTTTTTAACTAGGTTCTTAACTTTGATCATGATTGAGAGTTGGCGGTCTATTAGTCGTCTTGATTACCTGCCCAAAATAGCATCGAGAGTATTTTGGCGAACGACAATGCGCGCCGGAATGTAGCCCGCAATAAGAGTAGCGATCATTAAAACGGCGATGCGAATAAGTGTGCCTGGAAGGGTGGCTACAAGAATGCCGTCGCTGAAAGGAAAATTAATAGGGTGAGCAGTAATATAGGGCTTCAGAAATCCGAAAACAATCAAAGCTCCAAGCGCAGTTCCTAAAATAGCATAAAAAAGAGATTGGAGAACGTAAGCAAATTCGACGGCCTTAGAGCTAATGCCGATGCCTTTTTGGATACCGATAAATTTACGGCGAGTGATAGCATTAATGAAAATGACTATGAAGATCGTAATGGCAGCTACAGCTAAACCAATGGAACTAATAATATTGCCCAAGATAGAAAAAGTATCCTTGAGGTCTTTGATAAATTTTGGTTCAGCGTCCTCTCGAGTTTGAACTTTAGCATATTGGTTAAAACCGGCATTGATAAGAGCGTTTTTAATGGCGACAGGATTGACTCCCTTATTAAGTTTAACGACAATCTCGTCTACATTATAATCATAACGATTGATCAATCCTCGAAATTGTTTATCGACAAAGAAAACTCGGCGATCAATCTCATCAACCTTGCTTCGAGTAATACCTTTAATAGTAACCTCGCGGACGCTGTCCCCCAAAGTAACCTGAATTTTGCTACCAATTTTCACATTTTCTAGAACCGGGAAATTAGGGGATTCAAAATCTAAATACTCTTTTAGGAGCATGGCCCCAACAAGAACTTGATCGTAGTCATTCTCGTCCAAGTATTTTCCCTGGACAACGAGGTGAGATAGACCAGTAACGCGATCTTCCGCTTTGGGATCGATACCAACAATAGAGGTGCCGACACTTTCGTCGAGATCATTGGCCCGTTTTTTATTTTTTTTATAATTTGACTCAACTTTACCTGGTTCAATGTAGCGGGCAGCAACAGCCGATACGCCGGGTAAATTTTTAGCAGTTTCAATAATATTAGAACTTTGTTCAATATAAGCCTTATTCTTGAGGTCCGAAATGAAAATATCTCCCAGGTAGCGATTTTGGACAGCCTCTACGGCTCCTTCGATAAGGCCGACTAAAATACCGCTTACTACTACGAGATTAAGAAAAGTGAGGGTCATGATAAAAACTATCAAGACATTAGTCCAAATATTGGCGCGTTTAATCTGGCGCGTGGCGAGAAAAAACGCGACTCGCAGGATAGTGACAAGTTTTTGACTATGATTTTTAATACGCTCCATAACGAGTATAGTGGGTTACTTTGTTTATTACTTTATATTAAAACAATAAAGAGACTACTGAAAGTAAAGTAGTAGTCTATTAGGCGAGATATAAAAAGAATATAGCGAATGATTAAGGGCGATTATGGCGGATGCCGTCTAAGGCCCAAGTATACTCTATGATGAGAACTGGTATCCATTGGGGTTCATTTTGGACGATAAACATAACCGCGCCAAAAATAGTGGCCACGGTATTAATAATGAAAAAAACGATGTCGAACTGCTCTTCGTGACGGGATTTGGCTTCGTTATTAGTAATGTACAGGAGTAAATTCTTCAATTTCATGCACCTAAAGATACACTGTAAAACTTATTTGTGCAAGGATAATTTTAAGGCTAAAAAATTTTAAATTGTATGTGTGTGTCTTAACTTTCACAATAAAGATATACATAAAGCCTTTTGTGTTTGTCCTCCTTCTCGAGGTTTGACGGGTGCACAAGGAATGGTCTATAAAATATTTGAAGCAACTTGACGCAAATTATAGACTCTAGATACAAAGGAGCGGAAAATGAGTGAGATTGGAAAAGGAGCGAGGAGACGAACTCCCAAAATGATTTCGCTCCAAATCCCAGAAATGACTTCGGCCACTGAGGCGGAGCTTAGAACATTCCTTGCGGCGAGCCAGGTTGTTCGAAGTGAATTAGCAGCTGCAGACAAGCGAGTTCGCAGAAGATTGGCCAAAGACCAAAAGAACAAGCCAAGCGGATCTCGGCTCGAAGGAAAACCAGAAGTAGTAGTGGAAGTGGGACTACCGATCCCGCCTGTGATTGCTCCGGAATTAACTCCAGTTGGCGACATTAACCTTCTTATGAATGCTGTGTCGCCAGTGGTTGCTCCGTTTGACCGAATCATAATCGATCTGGCCAACCAGTTAGTGGAGCAAACCAAAGGGCTTAAGCCAAAAATGGAGGTAGTCCCGGTTAAAGTCGGTCACGATGGAGAAAATCGAAGGCTGGTGGCGAGGTGGGATATTGATCGCCCGGTTGGACCCGCAGAATTAACTGGCATCTACGAGGCAGGTCGAGCAGCCTATGAGAGAGAGATTAACGGCCGCCTAAAGACCGGCTGGGAGGCGGATAGCTATGAGGGCCTGGACGGGAAAGTGGTTCCCCGGAGAATTGGCATTTACATGGGCCCAAATCGCTGCTTTGATAGCGATTCGACAGGGGTTATTGTCTCAAGGACTTTCAAAAGCACTGCTGAAGCTGACTTCTTGATTGAGGAACGTCCTGAAGACTGGATTCGTTCTTCGACGGGGGATCCCTCGAAGATTGCCACCGCAATTGAAATCCGAGAAGGGCCAGCTCAAGGTGGATCGAGTAATGTGCCGGGATTGGATCAGGATAGTCTCCTCGAGTTAGTGGTTCAGATGTCTTATATCTTGGCGACTGGAAAGGTGATCGATCGCCGAGTGCTGATGTCTGCGATCTTTCGGGCATTGAACCGAGTTGGCACAGCAGCTCTTGACCGGGAAAAACTTTTCGGGATGAGGTCGGTGCTTGAGGTTATTGAGAGAGTGCTTCTATTCCCTCTTCAACAGCCAACTATCTCAAAATGCCTCAAGTTAGTACCAGAGTCAGTGCTTCTTGTGGGTGTGCCGGGAGTGGGAAAAACTCTCTTAGCTCACTATCTGATGGCGGGCGATTACAACGCGATTTTCGCAGCTATTGACAGTGCCCGCCTAAGAGAGGATTTGAGCGACAGCAACCGAACGGGCGCAAGCTCAATCTTGCTTAAAGTAGATCGAATCAGGGAGTTGACGGCTCTGCCAGTGGTGCTCTTGATCGACGATATCGACGTGATCTTGAAAGACAATGACAACATTCTTTCAAGGCTCCTTAATCTCTTAAGGGGCATCCGAGAAAAGGGGCTTCACATTATCGCCTCTACGAACAAGCCCGAAGAAGTCGACGAACGCCTAACCGAGCCCGGTAGGCTTTCGAAAATCATCCACGTTCCATTGCCAAATGAAGCAGAAAGAACGGGCGTGATACAGACTTACTTCGATGGGCGACAATTCGATCAAGGTGTTGACTTAGCCGCAATTGCTGCTCATCTGGCGAACGAAACTGATGGCTGGACTCAGCGGTATTTAAGGGACATCTGTGACGAAGCAGCACGTCTGGCTGGGATGGAAAGCGTCGAAGGCGACATCTCTAGGCCTGAGACAAGTAATATGGTGGTTATTACTGAGAATCACATCTTGTCAGCAAAAAGCGACGTGAGCCAGAGAATTCCGCTTGAACGGATACGCAAGCGGGACGCTGAAATCTCCGACTTTGTATCACGAAGAGCTCGGGAGGTTGGGTTCCGACATCCTTCCTGAACTAAACCCAAAGGGGTGGTCGTGCGACCACCCCTTAAGTAATTTATTCAGCTTTAATAAAACGAAATCGGGCGACGGAGTCGCCCGATTGTGATTCGGCCCTTTGAAACTAGAAATTACTCTCCGGACCAATTGCTATCATGTATCTCTCGTAGAACGGACGTGATGGTCTCGGGGATTTCGGGCTCATCTAGGAAGCGTCCTCCAAACACGGAACAACCTGCCTTGATCCCCCGAAGGAAAGC
>JAKALK010000051.1 GCA_021813155.1 bacterium | reverse complement strand
ATTGAATAAAAATTTTAGCAATCGCTTGAGTTAGAAGATTTTCAAGCTCGGCGTGAGAAAGGGGTTGATGAGAGGTTTCAGGCTCCCGTTCAAGACTAATAGGCAAAATAGCCGTAGTAGCCAAGGCTGAGTCGGTAGCTACAATCACTTTCCATTTCTCTAGGTGATGGCGTAGTCGTCTAGGTAATCTTTCCCAACGAAAGACGGGCCATTGCTTTTCAAGTTTTATGTTTTTTTCAGAATCGAGCGAAAAAAGAAAACCGGAAGTTTGAGTTGGGGAAATTTCTAAAACAAGAAACTTTTCTTTTTGTGCAAAAAAACTAAGATTAATCACCGTTTTTATTTTATCATTTACCAGGGCCCTCTCAAGGGTCAGCTTGCTGAGTCAAGTTTAAGAGATAAAATCTTGGAAGTGCCGTCATTGTTTAAAGTAACACCATAAAGCACATCGGCTACTTCCATCGAAGCCCGATTATGAGTTACAAGAACAAATTGGGTTTGTTTTGAAAAACTCTTTAGGAGTTCGGCAAATCGGCGAGCGTTTCTTTCATCAAGAGCAGCATCAATTTCATCAAGAACAAGAAAAGGAGGAGGGCTCACGGAAATAAGAGCGAAAAGGGCCGCAATTCCAACAAGGCTTTTCTCTCCTCCGGAGAGCACTTCGAGAGAGGTAAGGCGTTTGCGAGGCAAACCAAGATCGATTTCAATTCCTTCGGAGGTATCGTCTTCCGCTTCGCCCCCGTTTTCAACTTTCCCCTCTTCTCCATTACTTTCCGAGACAATTTTTTTATCGGCCTTCTTTAAGTTGAGTTTAGCGTGCCCGCCGCCAAACATCAGCTTGAAAAAGTTGCCGAATTCGCGATTAATTTCTCGGAGGGCGGAGTTAAACTCAGTTTTGATCTTTTCATTTAAATCTCGGATGAGTTCTCTTAGATTGCCCTTCGCTTTCTCGGCGTCTTCAAGTTCTCTTTTTAGAAATTGGTAACGTTCTTCAGTTTCCTTGGCTTCTTTCACAAGTGCCTCATCAACCTCACCAATTGAAGCCAAGTCGCCTCGAATTTTGAAGATTTGTCTTTCTAATTCGCGGAGCTCATGACTTTCTAGTCCTTGATTTAATTCAAGCGCTTGTCCTAGAATAAGTTCCTGAATTTCCTTGGGATGGCGGCCAGCCTGAGCAATTTGGCGTTTTAGTTCTTCTAATCTAAGAGAGAGTCTTTCTTTGTTGAAAACAATTTTTTGATTACTATTTTCCCAGCTTTCTATTTTTCGCTTAGAATCTTCAACGGCAGTGACGGCCGACTTAAAAGATTGATAAAATTCTCCCTGGCTCTTTTCAAGCTGTTTTTCCTTCTCGCGTAGAGCGAGAATTTCTTTTTTAACAGCACCTAGGTCGTGATTAATTTTCTCAAGTTGAGATTTTACTTCAAGGTTTGGCTTAGGAGATGGACCAGTTGGTAGAGCCAGTTCGGAGTCTATCTTTTTAAGAAGTTCTTGAATAAGATTTTTAACTTCATCAATATTTTTATCAAGACCAAGCTCAAGGTGGTGCCTTACTTCTCGAATGAGGTTAATAAGCTTCTGATTAGAGAGAGAAGAAGGGAGGTTTTGCGAAGAGCTAATTTCCAGTTGAGCTTCGAGACGGCCGAGGTCTTTCTCGAGACGAATCTGTTTTTCTAAGAGATCAGAAACTTGAAGCTTAATCTTTTTGAGTTCCTCCCGTTCGCGCGGCTCCCCTATTTCAACTTCTTTCTGGTGTTTTTCTGCCTTAGCTCGGGAAATTTCAAGCTCGGTTAATTCTTTTTTGTGGCGACTGAGCTCTTCATCGGTTTTAATCATTTCTTGATGAAGGTAGCGCCATTCTGATCCAAAAAGAACATTCTCAAGGTTCTTGAGTTCGGTCTCGAGAGTATCTCTTTTATCCCAACGCGCCGTTTGGCGCCTTAAAGATCTGAGGTGAGGGAGAATTTCCTCAATTAGAGCTCTGACTTTATCAAGATTGATTTGAGTATTTTTAAGTTGGTTTTCGGCTCGAAGCTTCTTAATTTGAAATTCCCTGAGTCCAAGCATCTCTTCAATCATTTCCCGTCTTTCGCTGGGATTAGCACGGATAAAAAGATCGCTGTTGCCCTGGGTGATAACAATTAAACCTTTGGTTCCGAGTCTGACTTTGGCGAAAAAATCAATTAAATCTTTAAGCCTAATTTCAGATTGATTTAGAAAATAACGACTCTCGCCGTCTCGGCTAACTTGGCGAGTAACTGAAATTTCGCTCCAGTCAACCGGAAAAAAATTACCTTCATTTTGAAAACGAAGAGAGGCTTGGGCTAGGCTTTGACGAGGTTTTTCGGGCGTACCTGCAAAAATGAGATCTTCTACTTTACCTCCGCGAAGATTTTTCGCCTCCCTTTCACCAAGAAGCCAGCGAATGGCGTCAACGACATTTGATTTTCCGGAACCGTTTGGCCCGACAATAGCAGTAATTCCCGCTGGGAACTCAAGAATTGTTTTCTGCGCAAAAGATTTAAAACCGTTCAGCTCAAGACTTTTTAAGAGATGAGGCATATTACTGATACTTTTTCAAGGCTTGGCGAGCCGCCTCGAGCTCGGCTTCTTGTTTAGAATTGCCGGTGCCGGTCTCGATAAATTCATTTCCAAAATAGACTCCAACCCGAAAAGTCTTTTGGTGAGCTGGGCCGCTTTCTTCAATCACTTTATAAGTAGGAGTTACTTTTAGTTTATCTTGGATAATTTCCTGAAGAGTGCTTTTGGCGTCTTTATAGCTGCCGCTTTTCAAAATATCGTCGAGATGCGAGAGGACAAAATGAGTGACAAATCTTTTTGTTACTTCAAAACCCTGATCAAGATAGATGGCACCGATTAAGGCTTCGATGGCGTTTGCGAGAATAACCTCCCGTCCTTTGCCGACATCCTTGGCTTCTCCTTTCGACATCAAAATGAATTCGTCAAGATTAAAAGATAGGGCAATTTTAGAGAGCATTTGATAGTTAACGAGAGCAGCTCGATAAACTGTGAGTTCTCCTTCTGGTAGCTCTGGAAATTGATGAAAAAGGGCTTCGGTAACCGCTAACTCAAGAACAGCGTCTCCAAGATATTCGAGGCGCTCATTGTGAGGAAAGTTCCAGTTAGGGCGTTCGTTTAGATATGATCGATGAGTAAGAGCTTCTTTAAGAAGGCTTAGATTTTCAAAACTAAAACCAATTTTTTTCTCTAAATCTTCAAATTTCGACATAAGTAAGTATGTAGAAGTTAGGATTTTTTATTTTCGGGTTTTTCTTTTTCTTGTCCGATTTCTGGGTGCTTCTCGCGATAAACAGTTCCTAAAACGCCATTGATAAATTTAACCGAATTTGGCCCTCCGAAATTCTTTGCCATCTCAATAGCTTCGTTGATAGCTACCTTGGGAGGGACTTCTTCGGGGTTGGCGTAAAGAAGTTCAGAAAGTCCAATTCTTAAAATATTCCGATTAATAATGGCAATTTTTTCAAGGGGCCATTCGGGAGCAGCCTTAACAATAACCTGATCAATTTCTTTGAGGTGCTCAACAATGTTCTTTAGAATTCTCCAGGCAAATTCCGGCTCATCGATGCCGGGTGCAAATTCTCCTAAATTTCTTTCGAGAATAGACGGCAGGTCGTTTTTTCGGTTAAAGAAATCCCATTCGTATAGCGACTGAAGAATGACGGTTCGGATTAGGTGTCGAGTGGCCATATCGATGACTCAAAGTACAAAAATTAAAGTAAATACGATATAAAATCAGAAGGCTTAGGGGGTCAGATTTTGTCAATTTTCGCTCCCGCTCCTAAGTTATTTTTTTCCACATTCTCTGCAGGCACGATGTGGTAATTTAGGAAACTTGCAGTTTTTACACACTAAAAGTTGCGCCTTTTTGAGCGCATGATGTGATCGCCTGCGACCGACTTTACCTTTGGTGTGATGTTTAATAGGTACGCCACCCATATTGAACAGTTTAAAACCAAAAAAACAAAATGTAAAGCACTGCTTAAATTTAAGATAAGTTGATAAATGTTTTGCGATGGATGTCGCTTGGGCCAAATTTTTTAATTGAGGCAAGGTGAGTTTGGGTACCATAGCCTTTGTGAACTTCGAGGGAATATTGAGGATATTTTTTGGCCAAACGCCGCATCTGGCGATCGCGGGTAACCTTGGCAATAATAGAAGCGATTTTTATGGCATTGATTTTCTCGTCTCCTCTGATAATGGTTTTGGATAATGGTTTTTTCTTACTATTGCCTAAAAATAGTCCCCCATCTAGAAAAATATCAGTGGTATTGGATTTTAGTTGATGGTTTCTTTTGAGGCGGTAAAAAGCGCGGATGGCTGCGAGATTTGCGGCGCGAGAAATATTAATTTCGTCTATTTTCTTCGGATATACTCTGGCAATCGCATATTTTATAGCGTTGTGATTTTGAAAGAAATTGAACCATTTTTCTCTTAGGGCGGGTGAAAGTTTTTTGGAATCTTTGAGTGTTCCCAATTTTTTAACTCGAATTTTAAGATTTTCGGGGATAAGAGCGGCAACAACAGCAACCGGGCCAGCAAGCGATCCGCGACCGACCTCATCGATTCCAACTATGTAGTGTTTAGGCATCATTTGATTTTATAATAACCAATTCTTTCTGGATGCCTGTGGTAATAACAATTTTACCTTGTGAGTTAATATAGAAATCGATTTCACTTCGAGCGCCAAATCTGTTTTTTAA
>JAKALK010000007.1 GCA_021813155.1 bacterium | reverse complement strand
TTTGAATCTAAAAAAAAGATCAGCCGAATAAACCCATTTTTCGGATCCCTCATTTCTTTAGAGCTTCCCACGGGCACCCATTTACCATTTGCATTTTGCCATTTCCCCGCCAACAAGTGCCCAGTCATCTTCAAGTGAATCAAAATTAAATGACCGCCAGAAATATCAATTAAAATATTCTTTCCTCGCCTCGAAACCCCTAAAATCTTTTCTCCCACCACGTGACGCCTAAACTCCCTCAAAGTCCCCTCGCCCTGAGCTCGTCGAATGGGCTTAAAATACTTCGGCCAATCCGTCCAAACATCCAAAATCCGTCGCCCGACTACGCGTTTTTTCAAATCCCTAACCACGGTTTCCACCTCCGGTAATTCAGGCATCAATAATAGACTTTAAACCTTTATCAATATTTAAAAAAGACCCAGCGAAAGCATCAGCTAGTCTTAAGTCTCCTTTTGTACAGGAGGTTGTGATTGCCACGCACTTCATGCCAGCCAGCTTTGCTGCTTGTACACCACTAACCGAATCTTCAAAAACAATACACTCCTCTGGCTCAATATTTAAAAGCCTCGCGGCTTTGAGGTATGACTCTGGGTCGGGTTTACTTTTTGTAATATCTTCCGCCCCTACAACCACTTTAAATAAATCTTTTACCTTAAAAATCTCAAGAGTATTTTCTATTTCTTTACTTGAAGCACCGGACACCACCGCCAATAAATAATTCCTAGAGTGTTTTTTAATAAACTCAACAACCCCGGCAACTGGCATCAGTCCGGTTTTAGACAAAATATCGTATTCTTTAGATTTGGCTGATACTAATTCGTTAACCTTAATTCCGTTTAAATTAAACTCTTTTATGATATTCAAAAAACCATCTCGATCAGTTTTCCCAAGGCAAAGTTTCTTGTAAGTATCACGAGATAGATCATGGCCATAATCACGGCAAACAACCTTAAAAGCTCGCTCATGCAAAGGCTCGTCATCCACAATCACCCCGTTCATATCAAAAATTAAAGCCTTTATCATCTCAAAAAAACCTGAACCCTACTCCCTATTCCCTATTCCGTCATCGGCATCTCTCTGTCCGGAATCACCTCACTGCTAGTCGGAAGCGTAAAATAAAAAGTAGTACCGCGATTGAGCTCTGATTCCGCCCAAAGCTTCCCTCCATGAGCCAAAATAATGTTCTTATTTATATACAAGCCCAAACCAGACCCTTCCGTCTGAAACTTTACCGCATTCTCCGCTCTAAAGAATTTCCCGAAAATCTTTCCCACTTGTTCCGGTGGAATTCCAATTCCCGTGTCGTGAATACTTACCTGTACAAACGGCTCGTCTTTCACCATTTCTACCTTAACTATCACCTCGCCATTTTGAACATTGTAGCGAATGGCGTTATCTAAAAAGTTGTAAAACACCATCATCATCTTCTCTTGATTAATCAAAACTTGAGGTAGGGGGTCTTTGGGTCGATCAAAATAAATTTTAATACTCGCCCGCCTTGCTTGAGGCATTACCTGCGCCAAAATACTATTAATAAAGTAAACCAAATCGGTTGGTTCAAAAGTATAACCAAATCGCCCCTCCTCAATCTTAGCGATGTTAATAAGATCTTCGATAATTTTAAGAAGCTGCTGCCCAGCCTTAAAGGCATTATCAACCAATCCGCGATTGTCTTCACTTAAATTCTGATCCTTCGCCAACGACTCGAGTGCCCAGTTGATATTCGTCACCGGACCTCGTAGTTGGTGAGAGGCTACTGTGACAAATTCGCTCTTTGATCTCAAGAGAAATTGCTCCCGCGTCCGATCGTGAATCACTTTCATAAAACCCAAGATACCCCCTTGAGCATCGCTAATCACCGAAGTGATAATTCTAAGCTCCATATCTGGATCCTCGAAAGAAAGATCGACGATTTGAGGGTAAATTCCCGCCTTAGAACGACTCACAATTGATGGAGCAAGTGACGGGAAAATCACCTGTGCTAACCGTTTCCAGTTGGCCTTCTCCACGTCTTGCGGTTTAATGGTATAACCCAAGGCTTCTTTAGTTTTGAGATTAAATAATTCTTCGGCTGCTGGATTAAAAAATATAATCTTAAAATTCCTATCGTAAATAATCGTTGCATCTTCTAAGCTCAAAACCACATTCCTAAGCTCATCCCGCTCTAATCTCACATCAAAAACCTCCTTGGCTAACCCATAAAGCACAAAAGCAAAACCCACCCCCACTAAAACCAAAAGTCCGACTACTAAAAAAGCGTAAAAGATAGGAAGTTTAAGAAAAACGAAAAACGCTACCGCCACAAGAGGCAAAAGTAAAACTAAAAGAAGCATCCTTTTTTTCACATCGAAAGGATCTACTGGTTTAACTTTCTCAGGCTCAAAAGAATTATTCATCGCTTCTTTGCCTTTCCAAATTGCCAAAGTCTTTCCCTAAAAAAACCTCTACGCGAAGTGGAACTGAAAACCTAAAAACTTCCTCCATGGTCTTCCTGATTACCTTACTGACGTCCTTTATAATATCATCGCTGACCTCAAACAACAATTCATCATGAATTGATAAAAGTGCCTGTGCCTTGTTTCCCCACCAACCCCTATTTTCCAATTCTTGCCGCGATTTGATAATTGCCATTTTCATAACATCCGCCGCTAATCCTTGCAGCGGATGATTTATGGCTGCCCTCTCCGCCTCAGCCACAACTTGTGGTGCAAAAGAATTTATTCCTGGCAAGTACCTTCTCCGCCCAGAAAGAGTTCGAGTAAAACCATACTTCCTAACCTCTTGTTTCGTTCTCTCCTGCCAATCCCTAATCTCCGAAAATTCCCGAAAATACGCCTCCACAAACTGTTTTGCTTGATCGCGCTTCAACCCGCTAGATTTTGCGAAAGACGAAACGCCCATCCCGTAAAGCAATCCAAAATTCAATGTCTTCGCCACTCGCCGGTCATCTTTCGTCACCGCTTCAAGTGGTTTCCCTAAAATCTTCGAAGCTGTAAGTGAGTGAATATCAATACCTTTTTTAAACGCCTCGATCATCTTATCGTCCCCGGCTACTGCCGCAAAAATTCGAAGCTCAATCTGCGAATAATCAAATGATAAAAACGAAAACCCTTTCTTAGCTTCAAAAACGGACCTGAACTCTCGAGACCACTTTGATTCCTGTGGTACATTTTGTAAATTTGGATTTCTTGAGCTTAAGCGGCCCGTTCCCGTTCCGGTCTGCACAAAATCCGTATGTACCCTCCCATTCTCGTCCAAAAGTCCGTAAAGCGGCTTTACATAAGTCGTCTGAATTTTAAAGTTCTCTCTATATTCCAAAATCAAATCAATAATTTCATGTTCCCCTTTAAAAGTCATCAAACTTTCTTCTCTAGTTGAAATTTTACCGCCACTCGTTTTCTTCGCCAGCCTTGGATTCACCCCCAGCTTTTCAAAAATAATTTTTCCAAGCTGCTGCGAAGAGTTTATATTAAATTCTTCTCCCGCCACTTCATAAATTTTGTTAGCTAGTAAATTCACGTCTTTATCAATTTTCTCCTCAAGTACTTTGAGTTTTTGAGTATTTACAAAAACTCCTTCTCGCTCCATCTCTGCTAAGATTCGAAGTAGCGGCATCTCAATATTCTTTAAAACCGGTTCCATATCATATTCCTTTATCTGTTTATCACAAAACTCGTAAGCCACTCGGTAATCCTCTGCATTTCCCCTCCAGCCTTTCTTTAAAAATTTTTTCATCACTGCTTCCGGAGAGTAATCCTTAAAATCAGGATCCAAAAGCCAAAACGCCACCCCTAAATCAAAATACGGCGGCAAAATATCTTCACCTTTGCCCCAAAGTTCTTTTAATAATGCCTTAAGCTCAAACCCGATCTTGAGTTTACCGGAACCAAAATCTTTCTCATTTGAAGAACTTTCGGAAACAAAAATTTTACCTTCATCGCCGCCCACCTCTGCTTTAGGTAAATCTCCAAAAATCAAACCCTGTCTAGAAAATTTTTTCGCACTTTGGCGGATAGAATTCTCTTGAGCAACTTCTTTCTTATCACTCTTGTACTTAGTTTCCTTACCACTTTTATCTAACCTTTTAATTAAACTGGTAAACCCTAAGCTCTCAAAATAATCTTCCAAATCCTTTCCATTCTCAATTATTTTAAGTTCTTCAATGCGAGAAACATCAATCGGAACGTTTTTCTCCAGGGCCACTAACGATTTTGAAAATTCAGCTTGTCTTTCTGTACCAATAAGTCTTTTCCCAAGTTTTGGTTCAGCATCAAGATTCCTGTAAACATTCTCAAGTGCCCCATATTTTTGAAGTAAGCTGGTCGCTGTTTTCTCCCCCACCCCAGAAACTCCCGGCACATTATCTGATTGGTCACCTACAAACGCCTTATAATCCGTAAGCTGCTTCGGCTTAAGACCATAACGTTCTCTCACCGCTTCTTCGTTATAAATCATCGTCTCACTGATTCCTTTTTTGAAAGTTCTAACCACAAGTTTGTCTCCCTGAACAATCTGAAGGGTGTCTAAATCTCCTGTTAAAATCACTACTTGCAAATCTTTTTCACTCTCCGAAAATTTTGTCGCTAAAGTCGCAATCAGATCGTCTGCCTCAAATCCCGGTTTTTCAAGCGTCCTGATCCCAAATTTCCCAAAAAGCGTTCTGGCCTCAATAATCTGGGAAACCAGTTCGTCTGGAGCTTTTGGTCTCTGCGCTTTATATGCTTCAAATTTCTCTTTCCGAAAAGTTCTCTCCGGTCTATCAAAAAGCGCCGCTACATAATCCGGCTTATCTTCCCGCCAGATCTTAAGAAGCACACTCGAAAGACCGTAAAGTGCTTGAGTTGCCTGGCCTCCGGGACCCGTAAGTGGTGGCAAAGCATGAAACGCCCTATGAATCAAAGAGTTGGCGTCAATCAAAAATAAGGTTTTCACCTTAATATTATACCCTTAAAACATTCCTCCTCGCCTCTGGTTGAGAAAAATATTGAACCGTCATTATCTGCAGCTTCGTTGAAGCTACTGGATCAATTGCCGTCGAGTGATTAGGGTGCCAAATTGGTTCTGTGATATTTGAAGGCTCCCATGGCTCTTTATCACAAAGCGGGTAGCGCCTGTCTTTTTCTTTCGGTAAAGACATCCACCGTTCGCCAACTTTTTCGACCACCGCCGTCCTCCGATGATACTTTGGTTGAATGTGCAAGTAACTCGCGAGGGCCCAGTTTAACTTCTTAGCCGAACCCCAAAGATACATCTCATCCACATTGACCGGCCAATCTTCCAAGTCGTCCCAGTTCTTAACAAACTCGCGATAAAACCCCCGAAAAAAACCTTCATCTTGAGGCTCAGCCCACCAGCCTAATTCCTTGTAAGGAGAGGCGTCGGCCCTCGAAATCAGATAACCGGCTAATCTATTTCCCATTGCCTCACGACTCGTGCCGCAAATCTCCAAAACAAAATTAAACATTGAACCCACGTTCCCAGAATCAATAAAAACAAAATTGCCTTTTGCTAAACTCTCAGACGTTATACTTTCTTGTGCTAGATACCACAAAATTCCATCCCTAATTTTATTTTTTTTAGTCAGATCAGCTTCCCGTCTCCATTCGTCAGCCTGAGGCTTACTTAAAGTGACCAATTTGATCCGCTCGACCAAATTCTCCTTCATCGCTACTGTGAAAAGCGCGTCATAAATCATCGCCCCATCTCTACCAAAAACAAGATAAGTTGGCTTACTCTCTTCGTGCTCAGAAAAAAGTTTCTTTAGTTTATTCTCTAATAAACCTAAAGCTGATTTCTGTAAAACAAAAAAAGGCCCAAGGTCATAAACGGGATATTTTAATTCCTCCGCTGCCCGATCTATATCTCCAAGTCCTAATCCCAAAACCTCCTCGGGGCTAGGCCTCTCCGAAATTCTTTCCAATATTCTCTTGGCTTGATTAAAACCGCTCAAATTATTAGGTAAGGCTTAAGCCAAATTCTATATTAAACCGTTCGATAAAATCAATCGCTCGCTCTCCTTCTTGCCATGCCTAAAAGCTATCCTCAAGATCCCCCTCGGCAAAATTTTACTAATCCTTTCCGGCCATTCTATTAAAACTAAATTTTTCGGATCATCAAAAATTCCTTTCAAACCCAAACTCAAAAGTTCCTTTGGTCTTTTTACACGATAACAATCTAAGTGATATACATTCTTAAACCTTTTGTTTTTAAGCCTAAACCGCTTCATCAAAACAAAAGTTGGGCTATTCACTCTCGCGCGCACTCCCAAACCCCGCAAAAAACCCTGTGTAAAAGTCGTCTTCCCTGACCCCAAATCCCCCTTAAGCGCGAAAATAAGGGAACACTTATCCCGAGCCTGCCGAGGGATGAGAGCGCACTCATCCTGAAGACATTCGGTTGGGCTCAGTCGAAACCCTTGCCTGCCGTGAGCCCGTCGAACTGGTCGAAGAGTCAAACGCGCCAGCCTAGCGCCAATTAGCTTCGTCTCCTCTGAAGAATAACTTCGATAAGTTTTCATTTTTCTTTAATATAAAAATTATAAGTCCGGTCAAAACCGCCGCCGCCCCTAAAGCTAACAAAATAAAATCAAAAATGCCAAGAGATTTATTAAGCGGCACACTTATTGGGTAAGTGTTGTCTATAAGCGCCCCCCGTTCCAAAAATTTATTGGGCATCCCTGCCGTCGGATCCGTCCATAAAAAATCTCCCTCCGAAATCCGCGCGTAACTTTTCCCCTCCGGTGCTAAACTTAAAAACTGTTCGTGATCAACCAATTTTCCTGAAGCATCGTATAAAAACAACTCGCCGTCAGTATTGCCAAGCGTAATTTTAAACTCCGGTTTCTTGAAAACCGCAAAACCTCCACCCCCAACCTCTCCGCTTAAGACAAATTTTGTTTTTGTGGCCACCTTCGTCTTCAAATACCATCCTGAAAGATTAACTGAAACCTTCCCGTTATTAAAAATCTCCACAAACTCGCCGACTCGCCCTGAGCTTGCCGAAGGGTCGCTGTCTTTCCCTACCGGATTAGCCAACCACTCATTTATGTAGATCATTTCAATCTAAGCTCTCTTATGAAAATACAGCCTCAAATAAAAAATAGATGCAACTACAAAAAGCAAACACAGCCCATTAACGAAAAAATTAATTGACAATCCTACTGAAAAAAAATTCAAAGGCCAAAAAGGATGATAGTTTTGGGACCGATCAATTACGAAAAAATCAAAGAAAAATGGGGTAAATAATCTTAATAAATAAACAATAGTAATATAGATCAAACCGCGCATCCTATTCTTCCATAAAAGTAAAACTCCAATTGCATAAAGAATCACTAAAGGCAGATAAAGTAATATAACCAAAATAACCGTCGAGCCTTCCTCTCTAAAAAGTTTTAATAGAGTGAATAAAGAAAAAATAGCCTCCAAAGAAAATATAACTACAATTGTTTTGTACAAAACCGATGATCGGACTTGATTCTCCATAAAAAATTATATCGCACCACAAACACTTTCTAATTTATCAAAAAAGTCCTCCATCTTTTTTGACCTTGAGATGCTCATACGCTGCCGGCATAACAAGTCGTCCAGCCGAAGACCTCTGTAAAAATCCCAAACTCATCAAATATGGTTCGTAAATATCTTCGATCACGCCTTTGTCCTCATTTAGAGCCGCCGCTAGTGTCCCCAACCCCACTGGCCCCCCGTTAAACTTATCAATAATTATTTTCAAAAGTCGCCGATCATTTGGCTCTAATCCTTTCTCGTCTATATCTAAAAGCTCCAACGCCTTTTGAGCAATCGGTTCATCGATTTTTCCGTCTCCGTGCACTTCCGCATAGTCCCTCGCTCTTTTTAAAAGCCGGTTCGCGACCCTCGGAGTTGCCCGGGACGCTTCCGCCAAAATTTCCACCGCCGCCGGTGACACTTTCACTCCCAAAATCCCAGCCGAACGCCTCAAAATAGTTTTGATGTCAGTTAAATCATAATAATTCAACCGAAAAGTTGCACCAAAACGAGATCGGAGCGGTCCGGACAAAAGATTTTCTCGGGTAGTTGCCGCAATTAAAGTGAAAGAAGGTAAATCGACAGTTAAGGTTCTGGCGGCCGGTCCTTTTCCAATCATCAGGTGGAGCTTGCGGCTCTCCATCGCCGGATAAAGCACCTCCTCAATCAAGCGATTCATTCTATGAGCTTCATCTATAAATAGAACCTCGCCTTCTTCTAAATTGGTTAAAATCGCCGCAATATCTCCAGCCTTCTCAAGCGCCGGCCCAGAAGTGATCCGAACCATTGACCCAATCTCTTTCGCTACTAGGTGAGCTAGTGTCGTTTTACCTAATCCCGCCGCCCCACAAAAAAGCAGGTGATCTACCGCTTCTCCCCTCCTCTTTGCCGCCTCCATAATCACATGGAGATTATCTTTTACTTTGGCTTGCCCAACATATTCCTGCCAACTCGTTGGCCGCAATGCCAAATCAATGCTTAAATCGTCACTAATTTTAGCCGGATTTGACACTATTTCTTTCATTTTATTAAATATATACTCTTTCCCAACCAAAAACCCAGATCTTGACAAAATCTAAATTTAGTGCTAAACTACACAACGATTAAGGTTGCGAGTAGTTACCTTAAACCTGGGGGCTTATGGACTTGTTCTAAGTCTCAGGACGGCTTGGTTTCGCGCGAAGCCTATCCTCGGAATAATTCTAACCTCTTTTAAATTATTTGAAAGAGACTTTATTTCCCTCCCGGGAAAACGCCCCCAGATTTAAGCTAACTACCACTCAATTGGCCCCGTCACCTCTTTCACTTCGTCGAAAGTAGTGACGCCAACCAAAGCTTTAAGTACTCCATCTTGTTGCATCGTCACCATCCCCTGTTCTTGAGCTAACTTTCTTAAAGCCACTTCTGAAGCCTCTTTAAGAATCACCTCCTCGAAGTGACCCCCGGCTTCCAAAAATTCAAAAATCCCAATTCGGCCCCGATATCCAAAATGATGACAACTGTCGCAGCCCACTGGCTTATAAACTTTAAAGCTCTCGAAAGCTCGTCGATCGACCCTCGACGGCAAATTATCCAAAAAATTCTTTATTTTCTTTTTCTCCTCATCTCCCAACTCAATCGGCTGCCTACAATCGCTACACAACCTCCTCACTAATCTCTGAGCAATCACCAAACTTAAGGCGGGACCGATCACCGAAGTTTTAACACCTAAGTCAGTTAGTCTCGGAATCGCGCCGATAGCGCTGTTTGTATGAAGCGTGGAAAACACAACGTGGCCAGTGAGGGCTGCCTGCATGGCAATCTCCGCGGTTTCCAAATCGCGAATCTCCCCCACTAAAACCACATCGGGGTCTTGTCTCACAATAGCCCTAAGTCCCTTATTAAAAGTGTAGTCGGCACTCGGATCAACCTGGGTCTGCTCTATGCCCTGAACCTTATATTCAATCGGGTCTTCAATAGTAATAATTTTTTTCTCGGGACTCGCGAGGTGTTTCAAGAAAGCGTACAGGGTTGTTGTTTTCCCGGAACCGGTCGGCCCCGTATTTAAAATTAAGCCGTTCGGCTTCTCGAGCTCCCTGTAAACTAGTTTTAAGTCGTCTTCACGAAGACCGAGATCGGGCAAGCCTACGCTAATCGCGTCGGGATCTAAAATCCTCATAACGATCGTTTCTCCGAACTGGGAAGGGATAATTGAAACTCTGATTTCAATATCCTTGCTAGTCAAACTAATTGTGAAACGGCCATCCTGCGGCACTCCTCTCACATTTATCTTCATCGCCGCCAGGAGCTTTATTCTCGAAACCAAACTTTCGTAATTTTTAGTTGGGAAATTTGAAACTGCATCGTGTAAAATTCCGTCCACCCTAAAACGAACGCGCACCTTTTCTTCTTCGGCTTCAAAATGAATATCCGAGGCTTTTGTGGCTAAGGCTTCGGCCAAAATCATCTGTACTAAATCACTCGTCTTGTAGTGACTAGTTTCTGGCGACTCCATCTCTTTCTTAAAGTCATCCAAACTCACCCACCTCTTTATCAATTCTTCAAACTTTTCTTTTTCAATATCAACTTTCCCGGTAATACCCTCAATTTCCTCTGGAACAAACTCGTAAAAATGCCAGGCCTGCTTTATCCCTGAAAAAGACGCCATAAAAACCTTTACTTTGTATTTCTTATCCTCCTCTAACTCTTTAATTACATCCTGAGCGCCCCTGATTCTTGGATCGGTAACTGCCACCGCTAATTTATCTACCTTAAGCTCTATTCCTACCATCTTTGCCGCCTTTGCCTTTTCAGCTGGAATCGATTTCACCGCGTCTAAAGAAACCGGCGTCTTTCCTAAATCGACATAAGGCACATTAAGTTCTTTAGCTAACCGTTGGGCCACCCTCTCTTCGCTTTCCCTTCTTAGCCGCTCAAGTTTGTTTTTAATAGAGGTTGTTTTGCTATCAGCCATCAGTTACAATTTAAACTATAAAAAAGGTATCTTCAACTAAAACAGGGGAAATCTAACAATAACATGCCCGGAAAATTCGAAGACCTATCACCCGAAGCTACTGGTGGTACAGTAAAAATTAAGAGCAGAATAAAAAAACCAAAAGAAGACACCCCTTTTATCGAAGAAAAACCGCGACCGGAGCAAGAGCCTAAAGCCACCCGTGGCCCCGAAATTGATACCGAACAACTCATCCAAAGTTACCGCGTTAAGATTCTTGAGCAAAGACGAGAACAGGTAGGATTTTTAAATGAGCTCCTCTCCGCCGGCAAAATCAGCCGAGAATTCTACGGCACAGAGTTAAAATTTTGGGAAAGTGAAATTGAATCCGAATTGGAAGAGGCATCAAAAAAACTTACTGACAGCCAAATCGACCCCGACCGTTTCGTAGCCGATATCGAACAAACCATCCAAGCCCGAAGCTTTAAACAAGAAGAAGTCGAGCAAATAATGGGAGCGCAAAAAACACCCGAAAGCGAAACCTCCCTACCCCCGACCCCAGAACCAGTTAGCGAAGTATCGATCGAAGAGCCGACCCCAGAACCGGAAAAAGTTATAAATGAAACAGAATTAGACGAAAGCGCATTAGGCCAACAATTAGCCGATGCCAAAAAAATCATGGAAGATCTCGGCTCTAAAACCGACAGCCTAACCGAAGAAGAGAAGAAAGAATTTAAGAGAGCCACAAAAAGATACTTCCGGCTTTTCGAAATACATAAAACTCGCGAACACGAAAAAGAAAAAGAACAGCAAGCATCCACCCCTCCTCAGACAGCCGAAACTTCCACCCAAACCACACCATCCCCAGAAACCGAACCAGACAAAGAAGGAGCGGCCCCAGAATCACCGGAAGCAAAAACTGAAACTGAGCCTACTTCTCCAGAAACCACTCCGGAAACTCCGGAAGGAAAACTCGACCGCCTAAGAGAAACCTACGCCCGCCTAGACTACGAAGCCAAGAAATCCAAAGAGCCTTTGGACGAAATCAGACAACAAGAACTGGAAGTTGCTAAAACCGTCTACCTGGAAAGCCTAAAAGATGTTGCCGAAGATATTGTAAAAGCAGAGACTTCACATCGCAACCTCGGGGCACTCAAAGCTAACGAACGAGAATATTTATTAATGAAAGCTGCCGCGGTTGCCAGAGCCGGAGAATTTAAAAAATTCTACGACTTAAAAACCCGGTTCCGCGCTGAAGAAAAAGGTGAGTCAAAAACAGAAAAAACCATCAACCTCATCCGTAAAGTCGGCCGCGCCTATAATGAACTTCCCTTCTGGAAAAAAACGGTTCTCGGTGGCGCCCTTTTCGCTGGTTCCATTCTTATGCCCACCTCAACAATTTTAGGAGGAGCCTTAGTTGCCGGCTCAGCCCTACGTCGCGCAGTCGCCGGAGCCGGTGCCGGCGTCGCCACCGAAGCCGCTATTAAAGCCAGGCAGGATAAAGGTATTATTAAACGCCACCAAGCCATCGAAACCGAACTGGCGGAGAAAATCCAAAAAGCTGTCGAGAAAGTCGAGGGCGGCAATAAATCCGCCGGCTTAATTGATTATCTGAAAGCCCAAGACGAAGACCTGGAAAAAACCCTAGGTCTTACCGAATCCAGTTTAAGAAATAAAGAACGAATAAATACTGGCATAAGATACCTCGCCGCAGGCACCGTTGGATATCTCATCGGCTCGGGATACTTTGGAAAAAGCATTAGCTGGGCAGCTGATAAACTAGGCAACCTCACCGGCCTTCATCCCTTCGAGCAAGTAGCCGAATTTACTCGCGAACATCTCACAGGGCACCAACCCTCGCTTGAGTCGATACCGCCAACCCACTCAGAAATTCCTACCTCACCGACCCCAACGCCACCCGACACTCTCTTCCATCCACCCGGTTTCCCCGTTGGTGCAACTGAGATCCATACGCCAGACAATATAGGAATTCACCCCATTCCTCAAACACCTGATCAGCTACTAGCCGAAACAAAACCAGTAGCCACCATTAAACCCGGTGGCAGCATCTGGGGAACCGCTCACTCGATGGTCAGCTCTGGTAAAATTCCGGCCGGTAAGTTTGCCGAAGCCTGGTCTCATTCCACTGTCGAAATCGGAGGCATGAAGGTCCCTATAAGCGAAGTTGGCCTTGTCCATGAAGGCGATCAAATTGTCTTCACTGAAACCCCAGCCGGCCCTCGTTTTCAAGTCATCGACTACGCTCGTGATAAATTCGGCCTTGGAACAAACCACCAACTCTACGAAACTCTTCAAAAAGAAGGACGCCCTGCCCCAACATGGCTTAAAGAAAGTCTCGGCGTCAGCGAACCCCACGCTCCCGAAACCGTTACCTCAAATTTAGCGCCCCTTGAAAATCAACCTCATCAAACCGTCGCCGATATCCTTAAACCTGATAACGGCCTCACCGAATCCACACCCGGAGCAACCACCCCATCCCCCACCTTAGAAACCTACGGCCCTCCCGTACCAGAAGTCTCTGAAGTTCTTCCTAAGCCCCTCGCGGAAGATTGGGGAAATTACCTCGACCAACACAATCTCTATGAACAAGAACAAAAAATAGCCGAGATTACTTCTAAGCTCGTTAAAAATCCAAACCAACCCTACCTCCAAAGACTTCTCTACTTCCTAGAGCATCACCCCCTTCACGAACACGCATTAGATAATTACCATGCCGCATTGAATGACACCGGCGTCACTGAATCTGAATTTGATAAAGTGAAAGGCTGGAGTGTTAAAGACTTTTTAAAAAGATTTGGTAGTGATAAATTCACCGAATATCTGCCTACCGATGAGCATTTAGACGCCGAGGAAGTTAGCCACCATCGCGTTCTAGCCGGACTTATAAAAAAATTCCTACCCGGCCAAGGAGAAAAGAATTGGTCGATCGAAAAATTCCTAAAATTCGCTATCGGCACAAGCTACGGCTAAAACCTAGCTCAAAACCAACAATTAAAATATAATGTAACTATGGATGATATTATTACCCAACTTGGCCTAGAAAGTCTCTCGCAGGAAGAGCAAAACGAAATCCTTTCCCAATTCACCGATTCTCTATTGAAACGATTAGTAGTTAGAGTCTATGACCGATTAAACGATCAGGACCAAGCAACCTTCGACCAAGTTACCGAATCCGGCGACCAAGCCCAGGTTGAATCTTTTTTAAAAACCAAAATCCCCAACCTCGAAGAAATCAGAGAAGAGGAAACAAGCGGCCTTATCCAGGAAATGAAAGACTTCCTCTCTCCTAACCGATAAACTCTTTCATTTTTTGAAGTAGGATTTTTATTTTATTCATCTGCGAGGCCCCCCTCTTTAGTTTAAAAGCTAGGCTTTTTGGATCTTAAAAAAAGATGGGTGTCTAATAAAACTCCGGGAGAGTTTTAAACTCCTTCTCGGGAACAGAGAACTCTTCCCAACTTAATCTATTTGGTTTAAAATCTTAACCATGTCTCAAAACTTCTACAAAAATATAATTTTTGCCATATTCAGCCTCGTCGCTTTTTCGTTAATTTTTTCTTTCTTAATCGAAAAATCGCAAAAATCGCAGGAAATCAGCATCAACCAGCTAGCTGAAAAAATTAACCAAGGAGAGGTCACAGAGATTAAAGTCAGCGGTGAAGTATTAAAAATAGGATTCAAAGATAAAACACAAGCCACCTCCAAAAAAGAAGCCGAAACCAGCATCACTGAAACTTTAAAAAATTTTGGCGTTGAGCCAGCCGCCCTTCAAAAAGTGAGTCTTAGTATCGAAGAGCAATCGGGTTGGCAATTCTGGGCCGGCATCTTAATCCCAACGCTCATTCCTGTCTTAATCATCGGATTTATTTTCTGGATGATGTTTCGTCAAGCTCGCACCGGTGTCAACCAAGCTTTCAACTTTGGCCGTTCTAATATCCGCCTCTCAACTTTTTCAAAAGAAAAAATATTTTTTAAAGATGTAGCCGGTCTTAAAGAAGCCAAGGAAGAACTAAGAGAAGTTGTTGATTTTCTAAAAAACCCAAAGAAATTTCTCGATCTCGGCGCCAAAATTCCTCGCGGCGTTCTCTTAGTCGGCCTCCCCGGCACCGGCAAAACCCTCCTTGCCCGCGCCGTGGCTGGAGAAAGCAATGTTCCTTTTTTTCACATCTCTGCTTCGGAATTTGTCGAGATGTTTGTTGGCGTTGGCGCCTCGCGCACCCGTGACGCTTTTATGACTGCCAAAAAAGCCTCCCCGTCAATTCTTTTTATTGATGAAATTGATGCCGTGGGTCGCCAGCGTGGAGCAGGCCTAGGCGGAGGCAACGACGAGAGAGAACAAACTCTAAACCAGATTCTAGTTGAACTCGATGGTTTCGATCGCGACACGAGAGTTATCGTTCTTGCTGCCACCAACCGTCCCGACATCCTCGATCCAGCTTTATTGCGCCCCGGACGTTTTGATCGTCGTGTCATCTTAGATCTCCCCGATCTAAATGACCGCGAGGAAATTCTAAAAATCCACTCTCGCGAAAAACCGCTTGAAAAAAGCGTGGATCTGAAAAAAGTTGCCCAACGTACTCCAGGATTCTCGGGAGCCGATTTGGCCAATCTTATGAATGAAGGCGCGATTTTAGCCGCCCGCAAAAACCAGAAAGACATTCTTCAGGGCGATCTTTTTGAAGCCATCGAAAAAGTCATTCTTGGTCCTGAGAGAAGAAGTCGCGTCATCTCAGCTAAAGAAAAAGAGATTACTGCTTATCACGAATCCGGTCACGCTATTATTGCTGCGTCCCTTAAAAATTCCGACCCCGTCCACAAAGTTACTATTATCAGCCGAGGATTGGCTGGTGGCTACACTCTAAAACTCCCCATCGAAGAACGCCGCCTAAGAACCAAATCTCAATTTTTAAGCGAGCTGGCAGTTATGATGGGAGGATTTGTCGCCGAAAAGTTCGTCTTTAATGATGTCTCAACCGGAGCTTCGAACGACCTTAAAGAAGCGTCTGAACTGGCTCGCCGGCTCGTTACGAAATACGGCATGAGCGACTCCCTGGGTCCAATTACTTTTGGCAATACCGAAGAGATGGTTTTTCTGGGCCGCGAAATCACAACCGAAAAAAACTACTCGGAAAAAACGGCCACCCAAATAGACGAAGAAATTACTAAGTTTATACACCACGCTCTAGAAATCGCCCAAAAAATAGTTCGGACCAACAAAAAAGCCCTAGATACCATAGCTAAAACTCTCCTCGATAAAGAAACTTTGGAGCAAGAAGACTTCTACAATCTCCTAAAACCCTTCAATATCAAACCTATTTCAGCTTAAGGTTTTAAGGAAGCGGCTACACAAAAAACCGGCCGCCGACAATCAACCCCGAAACTTTTTCCACTAACACCTCTTGAATTCGAGTAAGTGGCGTCATCCAAACGCACTCCCAAAAGATAAAACTCCCCGTTGGTTCCATATTGATACCGATCCTCTTCAATAGAAGCGCTTCTTAAATCCGCAGCTTCAAGATCACTGCCTTCCAGAACGCTAAATAATTTTCTCAAGCCCCAGGGCATCCCACTAAAATTCCGGATACAGTTTACTCCCCCGGGATAAAATCCGCACTTTTTTCGATATCTCAGAAGCAACTCCTGAATTAACTCCAAGTTATAACGTCTTTGGCTATCAAAAGCTCCTCCAAAAACCTTTGTTAGCCCCGCAAAAGGCTCCACTGGCACCGGTGGTTCTACTTGAACTGTTTCTCTAAATCCAGAATAAAGGCCATCCCACGTCAAAACCCATTGATATCCATTAGACTTAAGTTTAATATCTGCTGCCAAACGCACTGGCACTTTTAATTTTTTACTAATCCAAACTTCGCCTCCTCCAGTAACCTCAACTTCATTGCCAAGCAAACCTGGGAATGAACTAGTTGTTGCTGTCGACGAGCTCAAAACCCCTTTCCCGAGACGAGCCCAAGATCGAAGGACTCCTCTTAAATCTTCCGCCCGGACACCGAGGGAAAGGTGATAAGCTTCCTCTCCGTTAGTTACTTCGTCCGGCAATCTCTCTTTAACTTCAAAAATATCGGCGCCCATCAAAACCGCCTCAATTTTATTCCGTTCTGGATCGAGCAACTGAATCCCCGTCCCAATCGATGACCGATCTTTATTTAAATCATCCCAAAGATAAGGGATTTTAAAAACATCCTTATCTTCAATCCTTACCCATTTCCCAAAAAGCGGATCGGCGTTTAAAAACCCCGCCCATCCCCCAGCTCGATTCATTTTCACATAAATTGTCCTGTCTAAAGACAAAAATTCCAAAGCCCCAGTAGCCTCTGGAATCCTCCCTCCCTTCAAAGAAAAGTTAATATTAGAATTCGCCCTCGGCCAAGGCAAACCCTTAAAACGGAAGCTTCCCCCTAAATCAAAATTAATCTCCAAATCTGAAATCCCATCTCTTTCTTTGCTGCCGATAGCTTCTCTCTCAATTTTCCCTTTAGCATCTAGGCGGAAATCACCCAAACTAGAGAAAGCCGCCCTGAATAAACCCGACGAAGAACGCCCCTCCAAAAACCAGTATCCAGAAAATATAAAAACTAGCAATAACCCAACCAAACTCAATTTTATTAAAAGGTGCCTCTTCTGTTTAGCGTGGGAAGGTATCTCCACTACCCGCGAGCCAGCCGACTTTACAGCCTCCTCTTGCTTCTCAAAAATTTTAGAGCCGCCCAATTCCAAAATAGCCTGATTTATTTCCTCTTCGCGCCATCCCGCCCCAACTAAAATTTTCTTCACCGACTCCGCCGTCTGGCCAGTTGAAACAAATGTCTTCAAGGAACCTAAGAGTTCAGGAGAAACCATAAATCCAAATCATAATTCAGTTTAAATAGCTCCCCTACTTCGCCTTCCAAAACCCATTGGGGATCAATTTCAATCCAGGAGCGGTACCAACCTCAAATACTGCAGGGTCATCTCCTCCATCTTTCTCCATTATTACTTTTGAATTTTCATCAGTTAAAATCGCATTCAACTCGAAACTAATTCCTTTCGGATCACAGGCAAATAAATAAACCGATTTACTAGATGAACCATTTTGCGGGTCAATCGGTAACCAACTAATAGGGGCCCCTGAAGATATCTCATTTAGATTAATCGGAATCCATCCTAGCCCATCGACACTTCTCTTCCCAGTATTTTTCCCAAGCTTCCACCCTTTAGGCGGAGTAATTGGCCCCGAAGCATAAATAGTATTTTTATCGTCGCATAAATGCGGGCGTGAAACATCTGCTAAATAAAGCGAGATAGCCGATTTAAGGGTACTCAAATCGCTTATTCGATTTTGATCAAGTAACTTACTCACATGTTGAGATGTTATTGATGCAAACACATCTTCAATTGATTCTGCATTCTCTGGAGCTTTTATCTCCACCGGCTCATTGAAACCGGAATAAGAAACATCCAGACTCAGACTCAACTTCCCATCAGACTCAGTATCTTTTAACTCCGCTCCCAGTAGAACTTTCTTTGGTAATTTGTCTTTTTTGGTAATCCAAATATCAAAATTGCTGCCACTTACGTATTTGTCTATAAAATTAAAGCTATTGTCCATTTGTTTCTTCACTTCATCAGTGGAAACACGCATCGTTCCGCTAGTATTCTGCACGTAATTCCCGAGTTCAACAATAAAATCAGTCAACTTGTCGCGATCTAATTTAAGCCTATAGTGGTAGGCGCTTTCTCCGTCGACCACTTCATCCGGCAACACTTCCCCAACTTTCAGAAACCGGTGCTTCTTAAAAATCTCCGTGATCTTCTCTAAATTAACCTGGTTATTAGTCGAAGAGTTATTGGATTCACCAAGACCATAACTACCCCCGCCCATCGCCTCAAGTTCTTTTAAATCTACCTTAATCCACTTGCCCTTTATCGTTTCCGTAAACGAAGAGGCATCAAAAATATCGCCTGCCATCCCAAAATCAGCTGTGTTCAAACGCAAATAACCAACTCCCTGATCCACTACCAAATCCACCCCAGCCCTAATATTCGATACCTCGACAAGGTCGCCCCCACTCTCAACGTTAAAACTGGCAGCTACTCTCGGATTTTTCTCATCCTTAATGTCGGAGGTGGCCGTTACTTTCACTTGTAAAGAAGCCTTGCCCTTAACCCCCGTGGTTGGCAAAGACCCCGAACTAGACCCTCTCGCTGAGAAAAGGTCCTGCCCGCTGTAATCAACTTTCAAGACAGTCTCGCTTCTCGTAGTTTTTATCGTTTTCAAATTGTGGACCATCTTATCCAATATTACTTCTGGCGATGGCGAAATATAAAAATAATAGGCATATGCTCCCCCAGCCAATAAAACTAAAACTACTACTATCGCTGAAAATAAAATTTTATTAAACCGGCGTGGCTGCGAACTAGTTTGATTCGAGATATTAGAATTTAAGGCACTAGAAGTCGAGGCCTTCGGCAAATCGCTAACATCTCCGGGCGCCGCGGGCGCTCCTAATTTTTTGATTGCCTCATCAACATCTGCCTCGCTCCACCCCGCCCCAACTAAAACCTTCTTGATTTGGTCAGCTCCCTGACCGGCGTCAAGAAATTGCCTTATATAATCAAGTAATTCCGGTGTTACCATAACTTAATTTTAGCCCACAACTTCCGCCAAACCAAAAAAAATGGGGAAAAGTTAAAAGTCTGTCGGCCCGGCAGGGATCGAACCTGCGACCCAGCGCTTATAAGACGCTTGCTCTACCACTGAGCTACGGGCCGAAACTAACCCTCTTCCAGCTAATCCCTACTTTCTTACTAAAATATCAAACCGCTCCATAGCCTTAGTCGCCTGATTATTAAAACTATTTATAGAACCGACCTCGGCATTAATCTGGTCCACCAAAACAGAAACTTGATTGCCATTTTGGATGTTCCCCACAAAACGATCCTTCAAAACTTCAAGAAGTCTTCCTAAGTAATCGCTATAATTAACCAAACGACTAATCACTGCTAAATGATTACTAATTGCTTCAAGTGCCGCTTGTCTTGCCTCAAAAGAGTTGAGGTCTGAAAGCGCCTTAGTCATGGTCTCAAGCTCCTGAGACAATTTTACCGCTTGACTTCTCATCTCTTGAGTCCGCGTCACCTCGGCCGTTACCAAACCCAAAGCTTCCTTAAAATTTCCTTCTTTATCGTATTGGTTAATAATTCTTAAAGTCTCTGCTGATTTTGATGATGTTTCAACAATACTCTGAGAAATTAGAGCCCCTTGAAGACGAGCTTCAGAAAAAGCCCTGGGCACTCCCCCGCTAAAGGATCGCACCAAAATTATCACGAAATAACCCGCTAATATTATTGCTAAGAAGAGAACATAAGCTCCCGGCTTCCGCCAAAAATTCCTCATTGATAGTGTTTTTACCAAATTCGAAGCCAATAATCAAGAAGCTATGCTTATTAATAAAAACCTATGCACCCTAAGGTTTATTATCTTAATCATAAAATCAACGTGAGCGGGATACCGGAATCGAACCGGCACCTTCACCTTGGAAGGGTGACGTACTGCCACTATACTAATCCCGCCAGAATACTAATTTCGCAAAGCCAATCTTATCACATTCCTCAAAGTAAATTCAAACCAACTGGAATCTCAGTCCATCGAATTATTAACCGCGTTACAGCGCAACTACTAAATCGTAACCCTAAAAAAACTTTTCTTGCCAATCTTTACCACTTCTCCTCCTTTAAGTGAAATACTTTCTTTTGGATATCTGAGAACTTTCCCGTCCAAACTAAATCCACCCTGAGTAATTAATCGCCATGCTTGCGCCTTACTCTTAGCTACTCCACTCTTCAAAACCAAGTCAGTCAGTTCTATTTTCTTAGGGACTAATAAAGAAGGCAAATCCACCGATAAATCCTTTTTAGAAAAAACCCGACTAAAATTACTCGCCGCTAAAAAGGCTGCCTTCTCTCCGTGATACCTCTTCACAGTTTCATAAGCCACCCTCTCCTTAGCTTCCTTAGGATTACCGCCCGCGCTCATCGCCCCAATTAAACTTCTTACCTCTTCTATCGCTAAACCAGTAGTAAGTTCCAAGTATTCTGGAATCGCCTCATCCCGCATCGACATCACTTTGCCATACTGTTCATCGGGGCTATCGGTAATATTAATTACATTCCCCCAACTCGTGCTCATTTTTCTTCCATCCAACCCTAGAAGCATTTTTGTAACCAGAATATCTTGAGGCCTCTGTCCGTACCTTTCTTGAATCTTTCTCCCTGCTAAAAGGTTAAAAAGCTGATCCGTGCCGCCAAGTTCCACGTCCGCCTTGACTGCCACCGAGTCATATCCTTGCATTAACGGATACAAAAGCTCCCTCACGCTAATTTCTTCCTGCCTCCGCATCCTATCAGAAAAATTTCGCCGCTCGAGCATCTGCTGAATGGTAAAATTTTCCGCCAACTCTGATATTTCTCGAAAGTCTAGCTTTGAGAGCCATTCGCTATTGTGTCTTACTTCTATCTTCTTAAGATCTAAAACCCTACTAATCTGATCAAGATAACTCTTCAGATTCTTTTTAACTTGATTGCTCGTCAAAAAAGGCCGCTTCGCAAGTTTGTCTGAAGGATCTCCAATTTGGGCTGTAAAATCTCCGATAATTAAAATAATTTTATGCCCTAAATCTTGAAACTCTTTAAGCTTCCATAAAACTACCGCCCGACCTATATGGATTTTCTCTCCCGTCGGGTCAATACCGTGTTTAACTCTTAACTTTCTGCTATTTAAAAGAATCGCCCTTAAATGTTCCCGGCCAACCACTTCCTGGACGTTTCGAGTTAATAGATCTCTCACTTTTTCCTGCTTCGTCATTAGCTTATATCTTAGCACGAATCTAGCCGCCGAGGAGGCTGTTTCAAAAACACTGCTGGAATCAGTCACCTACCGACTAGTCTTAATGATGTCGTCTATTAGTCCGTATTCTTTCGCTTCTTGAGGGGTCATATAAAAATCCCGGTCAGTATCGCGTTCAATTTTCGCCATCGGTTTCCCCGTATGTTTGGCCAAAATCTGGTTAATTTTATCTTTAATTTTAATAATGTGCCTTGCAGTAATCTCCACTTCAATCGCCTGACCCTCTACTCCCCCCATCACCTGATGAAGCAAAACTTCTGAGTTAGGTAATGCGAATCTTTTCCCCTTCTTCCCGGCCGCCAAAAGCACCGCCCCCATCGAGGCTGCCATTCCAACACAAATCGTCGAGACATCCGGTTTCACAAATTGCATCGTATCATAAATAGCCAAACCCGCAGTCACCGATCCACCTGGAGTGTTTAAGTACAACTTAATGTCACGCTTAGCGTCTTCGTGTGCTAAAAACAAAAGCTGAGCAATAACCGTATTCGCTACCGCATCTGTGACCGGACCTCCTAAAAAAACAATCCTCTCTTTCAGTAAGCGGGAATAAATATCATAAGCCCGCTCCCCATATTGCGATTTTTCTATAACCGTTGGTATTAAGTTCATACTTCGATTTTAACTTTAGATAATAGACTTATCAAGCCAACTCAAAATACATTCACACTTTCTCCTTACTTCAAAAACCTCACCAAAAGCAGCGCTACAATATTCATTACCTTAATTAACGGATTTATCGCCGGCCCAGCTGTATCTTTATAAGGATCGCCCACCGTATCTCCCGTCACCGCCGCCTTATGAGCTTCAGACCCTTTGCCTCCAAAGTTACCAGACTCAATATATTTTTTC
>JAKALK010000050.1 GCA_021813155.1 bacterium | reverse complement strand
TCCGATCTCTTCTTTAATCAACCATTCCTTTACCTCTCTACTGGGCAACGCCGCAAAATGCACCTTCTGTAATCTCGAAATTAAAGTTGGCACTAAATTTTCAGGATTCTGCGTCACGAAAACTATCAAAGCTGAGCGCGGCGGCTCCTCGGCAATTTTCAAAAACGCATTCTGGGCTTCAGTCGACATAAGCTCTGACCGATCCACCACAACCGTCCGATAAGCACTCCTATTCGGCCGCTGCGCCAAAAAATGTCTCACCTGTCTCACTGATTCAATCCCAATGGAATTTACCCCTGGATTGATCGCTAAAAGATCGCCCAAAACCGGCGGTTTTTTATCGTCCCACTCGAAATTATCGGTTTCCAAAAAATTCGCCAACCCCAAAGCCAGCAATCTTTTCCCCACTCCTTCGGGACCAAAAAAAACATAACTGTGTGCCAAATTACCCTCCGAAACTAATTTCCTAAAAGCGCGGATAACTAATCCGTGTCCTATCATCGCTTATTAAGAAGAGTGCGCTTATAAGTATCGAGGTGATTTAAAATAAGCCCCGTTCCCTTAGCCACACAGAAAAATGGATCTTCCGCCAAGTACGCCTGCACCCCCAAAAACCTCTCAAAAAATTGAGGTAAATAATGGAGTTGAGAGCTGCCACCCGAAAGCACAATGCCTTTTTCCATCACGTCCGCCACTAACTCCGGCGGCGTCTCGTTAAAAACTCTCTGCACTGCTTTTGCCACCTCCAATAAATGGCCATTTAGAGCTTCGGCGATTTCATTACTAGATAAAGTAATGTCTCTTGGTAAACCCGAATCCATATCCCGTCCCCGAATTTCATACTCCATCTTTTCTTTGGTCGGTAATGCTGCCCCAATTTTTATTTTAACTTGCTCCGCGGTCTGTTCACCAATCGCCAAACCATATTTCTTTCTCACGTAATCCGAAATTGCCTGATCAAATTTATTGCCAGCCACCCGTAAGCTTACCCAAGAAACAATTCCACCCAAAGCAATTACTGCCACCTCCGAAGTTCCTCCACCCATATTAACCACCATGCTGCCAGAACGAGCGTTAATAGGTATCCCAGCTCCGAGTGCCGCAAGCACCGGTTCTTTCACAATAAAAACATTGTGTGCTCCAGCTTCTTGGCCCGCGTTGACCACCGCCCGCCTCTCTGTCTGAGTAATCCCCGCTGGCACCGAAATCACCACGTCCGGCTTCAACACATCAAACCAATTGACTGCCTTCGATATAAAGTACTTCAGCATCACTTTCGTAATCTGATAATCAGCAATCACGCCATCCTTAAGCGGCCGATAAGCTACAATCTCTTCGGGCGTTCTTCCGATCATCTCCTTCGCCTCCACCCCTACTGCCAAAACCGAATTCTCAGGCTTGGTTAAAGCCACAATCGTGGGTTCGCTAATGATAAACCCCTTCCCAGGCACAAAAACAATCGTATTAGCCGTCCCTAAATCTATGCCTATTTTCCTAGTAAACATTAGTAACCCTAGTTTAATTCTAAACGGATAATATAGTCAATAAAATAGGGCCTGACCCGCACCATGACTGGTTGAAATCAAGCCCAATCGTTTCGGTCTCATTGTATTATATTCTCGGAGGAGAATAAGACCGCACGCCAAAGCAAGTTTAGCAAACCACCTACAAACTTCAAAATAACCTTGAAAAAACAAATCTATATATATATACTACCTCCAGTAAAGGAGGTCGATATGACAAATGATATTCCCGAACCAGCTAGTGAAGACGGCGGTCGCGGAACTCATAAAGAAAGAATTCAGCGGCGACGCCAACATGCAGGATTTAAAATACTCCTTCGTCAACTGAGCGAAACAGAACCAGAAAGAGATGCCACTCTCGGGCGCAGAATCAAACTGGAACTAATCACTAAAATTCTCCAGACGTCTCGACCCTCCGACCAACCAGGACTTTCAATAGTCTCAACTGAGCTACTCAAGCAACTCATACCTCCATATATGAAGAGCAAAATGCCGCCCCATCTGTGTTCGTGAATCCTACAATCACCCAACACACCTCCAATGGAGCCGAGCACTAACCCCGCCCGGCTTTCTTTTTTTTCCACTTCTGATTTTTGATTTAATATATCACATATGATATAATCCCATAATGACGGAACAGCAAAAAATCGGCCACTTCATCACCGAACTTCGCGAACAGGCCGGCCTCACTCAAGAGGATCTCGCTAGCGCCCTAGGCACTTCGCAAAGCGCCGTGGCTCGCATGGAATCCGGCGAACAAAATTTCTCGACTGAAATGCTCTCCAAAATCAGCCGGGTTTTAAACCGCGAAATTATCACGCTTGCGAGCGGCGCCATCAATTTTCAAATCGAAGGCGGCAACAAACTCTCTGGCACTATCACCACCAACACCTCTAAAAATTCCGCCGTCGCCCTCCTCTCCGCTTCGCTCCTAAACAAAGGCAAAACCACCTTAAAAGGTATGCCGAAAATTGAAGAGGTTTTCCGCATCATTGAAGTCTTGGAAAGTTTAGGCGTCAGCGCTAAGTGGATTGAAAACAACCTAGAAATTACTTCTCCAAAAGAAATTACCTTAGAGAAAATCAACTCTGAATCCGCTAATAAAACTAGGAGTGTTTTAATGCTCCTTGGGCCACTCTCCCATATTTTAAAAAAATTCACTCTCCCCCACGCCGGTGGCTGCAAACTTGGCCGGCGTAGCGTCCGTCCCCATCTTTTCGCACTCGAAAAATTAGGAGTAAAAATAAAAACCACTAAAACGACCTACGAAGTAGAAGTAAAAAAACTAAAACCTGCCGAAATTGTTCTCTACGAATCCGGCGACACCGTGACCGAAAACGTTTTAATGGCCGCCGCCCGCATTCCCGGCAAAACCATAATAAAATTCGCCTCCGCCAATTACCAAGTCCAAGACCTCTGTCATTTTTTGGAAATTCTGGGCGTGAAAATTGAAGGCATTGGCACCACAACTTTAACCATCCACGGCGCAGAAGATATCAATCAAAACATTGAATTCCATCCCAGCGAAGATCCAATTGAATCCATGCTCTTTCTTTCAATCGCTGCCACGACTGGCTCATCGCTTACCATCGAACGCTGCCCTATTGATTTCCTAGAACTTGAACTCTTAAAACTTGAAAAGATGGGTTTTAAATTTAAAAAATCAAAAGTTTACAAATCTAAGAATGGCCACACCAATTTAGTGGACATTAAAACTTTTCCATCTCGTCTTACGGCGCTCGAAGAAAAAATCTACGCTCGTCCCTTCCCTGGTTTGAATATCGACAACCTCCCCTTCTTCGTCCCTATCGCCACCCAAAGCCAAGGTCAAACCTTAATCCACGACTGGGTCTACGAAAACCGCGCCATCTACTATATGGAACTTGGAAAATTAAACGCCGACATCATTTTAGCTGATCCTCATCGCGTTTTCATAAACGGCCCAACAGAACTCAAATCCGCCGAAGTCGTCTGCCCACCAGCCCTTCGCCCCGCTGTGATTATTCTAATAGGTATGCTTGCCGCTAAAGGTACCTCAATCCTGCGAAACGTCTACTCCATCAACCGCGGCTACGAAGACTTAGTTAACAGGCTAAACAAATTAGGAGCAAGAATAAAAATACTAAAAGGAATTTAAGTGTTAATAATTCATTGACTACGCTCCAAAAATTTATTATACAAATAGAGGCACGCAAGAGCGTAGAGAGATAGCACCACCAGCAAAGGAGAGCCAAAATGGCCGGTATTAAACCAGCATCAATCGTCAGGTTTTTTGAAACCAGGGAACTTTTGAGCGACGAAGAAATTGTTGCTCGCTTGAAAGATCGCGGCATAGCCGTGAATCCCTATGGACCCGGAGGGTACCCCACGGAAGGAGTCTTTCACCTCGCTGACATCGTCCCCGAATGGATTGGGTCTCGTCTTGACGATGAAGACGGGATTCTGCTCGCCTTCTTCGGGAAAACTGAAGATGATCCAATTTTCGCGGCCGTCAACAGTTTCGCACTTGAACTCACTGACAAGAAAAGAGTGCGAGCGGAAATTGACTTCATCGCGCATCCGGAAGCCCTGGAGATGAACGAGAAATTCACCAAAACGCAGCAGAGAAAGAACGCTGCCTGATCCAATCGGCACAGAATGCTGCCCACCTTGCCCCAAGCGCACCGCGCTTGGGGCCTTCGCTTCGAAATTGACAAATAGATAAGAAAATAACACTATATTATCAGTTGAAGAATTCCTCTACCAAACAACCTACAATCCAGACCCAGAAGGGTCAAAGGGCAGAAGCCCAGGAGGTAAGATGTTCAGGAAATCAGAGGATCAGCGAATTACTCAACAGCAAAGCAGGATAATCGATCGTGATTTTCCACAAATCTTGTGGTCGATGAGACAAGAGTGGCAATACTACCACAACACCGTAAGGGTTGCTGCCACCCACAGAGACTCGAAAGGATTCTCTGACCTTAAATTCGTACTCGAAACCAAGTCGTCTGACCATCCAGGTTTCGAAGTATGGATTCAATCGGGGTATGGAGGAAATCGGAAAGTTGAAAAAATCGCGGCAAGGACTGGAAAAAGCTGGGCAACTTGCATAAAAGAACAATGGGGAGAGAATTCTCGCCTCGAGATTATAGCAATCGCTCAACCCTACAGCACCGTCACTCCCACTCAAGCAGAGCGAATTGTTATTTTCCGACCCATTAAAGCAGACGGAGGCAGCTTCGGAAGTCTGATCACAGCACTAAACGGACGTTACCCTCCAATCGAGAGAGATCCTTACCTCCGCGATTGAGTCGCTGTCAAACACCTTGAACGACCCCAAGCGCACTGCGCTTGGGGTCTTCGCTA
>JAKALK010000049.1 GCA_021813155.1 bacterium | reverse complement strand
TATTGGGCGCAGCGGAGTCACCGCTATTTGTATTGGTTGTCTGAGCTAAAACTGAATACGAAACGAGAATACCGGCGGCTAGGACTAGGGCGGATAAAATAAATTTCGTTCTTTTTTCCATGTTAAAGTTTTATTTTTGAATTATTGGCCGAACGGATTTTTATAAGCTCCACTAATCGGATTAACATTGCCTCCGACACTTGATTCGGGAAGTTTATTAGCGATTGGATTTTGAACTTTGTCATAAATTTCCCCGCCTATACCGCTTGCTTGATTATTAGTTCCACTAGGATTGGTTTGGGGTTCGACTTTTCCGCCTCGGAAGAAGACTGCCCACGTTACTACGGCGGCAACCAAGATAACTAAAAATATAACGATAATGATGGTTTGTTTATTCATGGCCTTTTTTAATTTTCGCCTATCCCACCAAAAGCAATTATTTGATTTAAAACAAGTTTTTACTTAAACTTTTCTGGTTTGGCAGGAAGACTTAATTCAAATTATACTATTATCCAGTCAAGAAGGGGTTGATTTTATCCACAGGGATACTGGCAGGCTCTTATGCTTCAATTCGCGAGTCGCTCTTAGAAAATTAAAACAATTTAGTAGTATAATTTACCTACTTCGCGCACCCATAGCTCAGCTGGTAGAGCAGCTCCCTCTTAAGGAGATGGTCCCAGGTTCGATCCCTGGTGGGTGCACAAAGAATCGACTAGGTTGCCTTAATCTAGAAAAGATTAATTTGCTAATTTGGGTTTCGATACCGCCTCTTTTTGTTTTATAATTTCAATATGGATGTAAGCTGGATGTATGCCAAAAGACGAACGAGACCGGACGAGAAAGAAAAACCGCCGCGCTTCGGAATTTATATCGCAATTGGAGTAGGAATAATCTTGATTGCGGCGGGAAGTTGGTTAACTTATTCCTTCCTAAAAGAGAGGATCTTGCCCACTGATTTTGCCAAGGATTGCGAGAGGACGCTTGAGAGTAGAGCTGAAGGAAATTTACTGGTTATTCTATGTATTAAAAAAGACGGCAATTTGTTTTTAGCTTGGCGAAATTTGCCGTCCGAAACGACGCAAATCAATATTTACCGCAGAGAGTCGGGGGGAGCCCCGGTGTTATGGAAAACAGTAACAATTACTGGAAACGAGGGTTTTTTTGAGGTTGGAAACGAAGATGACACAAAGGGTTATACTTTTGGTATTGAAGCAGCAACTGCTTCTGGAGAAGTGAAATGGACGTCGCCTAATACTCCTTCTTCAAACAACCAAAACAATAGCCAAAACGGAGGACAAAGCGCCCAACAAACTCCCCGGGAGAATTCAGGCAATATCCAGGGCCAAACAAACCCACCTAATGGACAAACAACTACTTCATCAAATCAACAACATGGTACAAGCAGTCAATCTCAGAGCCACACAACGACAAGTAGTCAGCAACAACAAGCCACAACTACGCCCCCTTCAACTTACGACACTTCAACTTACATTTATTACACACCTTCGGGCCAAATTTCGGGGACAAGCAGTATCCCGACAGCCAACTTCTGGGTAAAACACACCAATAAAATAATCGAGATAGGTTGGCAAAATATCGCCTCAAGCAGTGATATGATTATAATTTATAGATCAAAAAATAAATTGAGTGGTTATGAAAAACTTTTTACCCAGGAAAATCCTATAACGATTGGCTTAGATTTCATTCGATTAGACGATCAAACTATTAATGAGGCTTATTATTACAAGATGGAGGCAAGACGAGGTTCAGTTATTCTTGCAACCTATGGGCCGACTTTCCTACCAGCTTTAGTTTACTAATAAACTTAAAACGCGAATGGCGGAAGGCCCTAAAATCGCTTATAATGTAGGCGGTGTTTAAGCTATTAACTCCTCTTTCAAAGATTACATACATTAATCCGAGATTTTTGAAGAGCCTTGACCATCTCGGCCTAAAAACTGTAGGAGATTTGATTCGGCACTTCCCTAGCCGCTACGAGGATTTTTCACAAGTTTACAGAATCGCCGACCTAGAACCCGGACAGCAAGCGACTATCCAGGGAATAGTAAAAAAAGTTTCTCTGCGGAGAAGTTTTAGGAGGCGAATGACAATCGTGGAAGCTTTAATCGGAGATGACACGGGTGAGATTCGAGCAGTTTGGTTCAACCAGCCATATTTAAAAAACATCATCCAAGTCGGTCGGCGGATGAATTTCTCTGGCAAAGTTTCGTCGTCGGAAAACGATATTTATTTATCTCACCCTGACTATGAGCGTATTTATCAAAACGGATACGCAAGGAAGTCTTCTTCGGTAAATTACGAAGAGAACAATGCGGTTATTAATGAGAACTGGGATGGTAAGCATACGGGGAGATTAGTGCCCGTTTACCCGGAAACAAAAGGACTTACCTCTCGGGCTTTCAGGTTTATAATACAGCCGATTTTAAGAGATCTAGACCAAGTCGAAGAATTTCTTCCAGAAAGTGTGCGGCGTGGCGAAAATCTGCTCGAAATTAACAAGGCTATTTTAAAAATTCACTTTCCAGACACCATTGAAGAAGTTAATGAGATTAAGCGCCGATTTTCTTTTCAAGACTTATTTTTACTTCAACTCTATAATTTAGATCAAAAAGCAAAACTGGCTCACGAAAAAGCGCCAACAATAAAGGCTGAACTTAATTATGTAAGCGAACTAATATCAGCTCTCCCTTTTGAATTAACAGCCGCTCAAAAAGAATCCCTTTCGGAAATTATCAAAGATTTAGAGCTGACAAAGCCAATGAACCGATTGCTTCAAGGGGATGTAGGATCGGGTAAAACAGTTGTGGCAGCTATAGCGACCCTTCTGGCCGCGAAAAATAACTTCCAAGCAGTTTTTATGGCACCAACAGAAGTGCTCGCGAACCAACACTTCGAAACGATGAAAAAACTTTTCGCTGGGATTGAGGAAAAAAGCAGAATCGATAATTTACCCACAATTGGCCTTATGACGGCTACTTCTCTGAGAGTATTTTTTTCAAGTCCCGGCTCGGAGCTGGAACTCAAAAAAGCTGAACTTAGTAAGAAAATTCAGACTGGAGAAGTCAAAATTATCATCGGGACACACGCTTTAATCCAAAAAGGGGTTGGTTTTGATAACTTAGGCTTAGTAGTGATCGACGAACAACACCGCTTTGGCGTTCGCCAGAGAGCGGCTTTACTTGGGAAAAAAGAGGAGGGACATTTTATCCCCCATTTTCTTTCTATGTCGGCAACGCCAATACCAAGGACTCTAATGCTAACTGTCTTCGGCGACCTTGATATTTCAGTAATAAACGAACTGCCAGTTGGACGAAAAAATATCATCACAAAAGTAGTGGCTCCCGAGAATAGATTAAAGGCCTATGGATTTATCCGCGAACAAATAAGGAAGGGGCGCCAAGTTTTCGTGATTTGCCCTAGAATCGAAAAAAGCGATCTTAACCAAGAAAGTAATTCGGGATCAGTATGGAAAGCAAAGATGCTAGCAGATACAAAATCAGTGAAAGAAGAATACGAAAAACTTGCTAAGAAAATCTTTCCAGATCTTAGAGTGGGGATGCTTCATGGACAGATGAAAATAAAGGAGAAAGAAAGCGTGATGAATGATTTCCGAGACGGGAAAATCCAGATTTTGGTTTCGACTTCAGTGATCGAGGTAGGTGTGGATGTGCCAAATGCAACCATTATGATGATTGAGGGGGCGGATCGGTTTGGGCTAGCTCAACTTTATCAGTTTCGCGGTCGCGTCGGCCGAGGAAAACATCAGTCGTTCTGCCTTCTGTTTTCTGATTCGGAAAGTAAAGCTGTCGAAGAGAGATTAATGGCGATCGTGAATGCGAAAAGTGGTTTTGAGTTGGCGGAGATAGACCTTAAGCTTAGGGGGCCAGGAGAATTTTTGGGGACAAGCCAAGCTGGGTTGCCAGACTTAGCGATGCAGGCACTTCAAAATATAGACTTAGTGAAGTCGAGTAGAGAATCTGCAGTTTTAATTATGAAAAGCGATCCGACGCTAAAAAAACACACAGCGCTCAGAGAGAGACTAACAGAATTCCAGAAACAAATTCACCAGGCGTAAGTAACCGACGCAGCTATTTTTAAAATTAGTTGAAGTTTGCGGCGCGCCACCACCAGACGCCATCGCTCACCAACATTATTGATTGATAACCAGTTAAAGTAATGGAAGTCCCAAGGCCCCAATCAAAGTAACCAGCGGCGCCACTTCCTACGCCAGTGTCGGAAAGACTCCGCCTAATTGTCAGGCTTGAGCCAGATAAGCCTTGTTTGATAATGTATTGCCGGCCAACAGCACCAGCTACAGGAGGAAGGGTAATAGTTCCCGCTCCGTACGCGAGAATAAAATGATCGTCAGAAGCGACGGTGCAATCTGTATTACAGTTACGAAACTTTGTCGAGAGAGAGCCATTAATATGTAGAGTAGAACTTGGGTTGCTGGTACCGATGCCGACATTATTGCCTAGAGAATTTATTGCTAAAGGTTCTAAATCGAACGACTGGATTCTTTTATAGGAACCTTCGTCACTTAAAATTAGTCCGGACGCCTCGGTAGCTTGGCCTGCTACCTTTAGGGATCCTCCAACTGTGATCTGCCCTCCTCCACCAGTAGGAGCTACTCCAATTCCAACTCTTCCAGTAAATACGGAGTCTCCGCCATTAACGTAGAGCATATACGATCCGGGAGTGGCGGTGCCGATACCAACATTGCCGGAAACTATGAGGCCATTGGTCGGCGGGGTGTTGTTTCCGGCATAACTGCCAATCACAACGCCGCCGCCAATATCTAATTTACCCTTAGCCTCCGTGGAATTAATACCCAGGCCGATACTAACGTTGCCAGATGGACCAATAGCCATTCTATTAGTGGAAGAATTATTATCAAAGAAGACTAGTCCGCCAGGACTAGCTCCGGCGCCACCAGAAAAAATAGAATACTGTCTGCAGATCGGA
>JAKALK010000048.1 GCA_021813155.1 bacterium | reverse complement strand
GCCGAAACCGGCTCCACAATAGCGCCATTCCAAATTCCTTGAATTTGCTTCGCAGCTACTTCACTGGATAGTTTCGGCACCGCTACGTAAAAATGTATCTCCTCTCCGATATTAGGTACTGCCACCTCAAACGCAAATGGCTTTCTAAGTGAGCTTAAGTTTGTTAGTAGCTGCTCAAATTTATTAATCTCTAAACGAAAATCCTTTTCCTGGGAACCAGATACTTTCTCTTCCTTTGGGATTTTTATGAGGTAAAGAGCAAGATTAATAGACTCAAAAAGAGACTTCTTTTTTAAAAACTGCACCAAGAAGTATCCTCCTACCCCAAAACCTATTCCTATCACTAAGGCCAAAATAACAGCAAACAGCATAAAATAAATTTATTTAATTAATCCTCTTTTCAAAAACTCATTATAAAGTTCACCGGTCAAGGCATCGTGAAAAGCGTCCAAAACAAAAGGACTTGACTGAGATGCCTCGGAAACCGCTTTTGCAATTCCCTCTTTGAAGGCCATGGAAAGCAAGTGTTCAACTTCAAGTTTTGCTGCCGGCGGCGCGTTCTTAAGAGAATTTAACGAAGAATCATCTTTTGGCGATGTCTGAGTTTTATTGCCCAAAGAAGGATTTAAAGACTGAATGGCTCGTCCCAAAAGCTCCTTCTGGTCTAAAGTTTTAGCTTCGGGATTCTCCCTATATTTCTCGATTTCCTTAGTAATCTGGCCAACTTCTCTCTCGAAAACCTCGCTTTTTGCTTCCGGTGAAAATTGATCTTCCATCTTAAGAAATCCACAGCCCTAAGTAGAACGACTTGGGTTATAATATGACTAGTTTTGGAAAACTAACGAGGAATTCTGCTCGTTATTTATTTTGTTTCATTATACCACATCCAGTTCCAAAATAGCCCATTAGAAAAACTCGCTTTTAAACTCAACCTCTAATCCAACCTTTTAGAACTATGACTCGTTATATCTTTGTAGTTGGCGGCGTTATGTCTGGTATCGGCAAAGGCATTGCCACCGCTTCTATATCTTCTCTTTTATCAGAAAGAGGCTATAACGTCACGGCCATTAAAATTGACCCTTATATCAACGTTGACGCCGGCACCATGAACCCAGTTGAGCACGGCGAAGTTTTCGTTACTGAAGACGGCCTAGAGTCAGATCAAGATATCGGCCACTACGAAAGATTTCTTCACAAAAATATCTATCGTCAAAATTACATGACAACCGGCCTCGTCTACAAAACAGTCATCGAGAACGAACGAGCATTGAAATACGATGGCAAGTGTGTCGAAGTTGTGCCGCATATCCCAGAAGAAGTTATCCGCCGCATCAAGCTCGCCGGTAAAAAATCCCAAGCCGACTTTGTCTTAATCGAAATCGGCGGCACCGTCGGCGAGTATCAAAATATACTTTTCTTAGAAGCGGGTCGAATGATGCGCATTCAAAATCCAGAATCCGTTATTTTCGTTTTGGTAAGTTACTTACCAGTTCCCGGAAATTTGGGAGAGATGAAAACTAAACCCACCCAATATTCAGTTCGTACCTTAAACTCCGCCGGCATCCAACCAGACATCATTCTTGCCAGATCCGAACTTCCTCTCGATGAACCTCGTAAGAAAAAACTCTCAATCTTCTGCAACATTCCACCCGAAAACATTATCTCTGCCCCCGATGTGAAAAACATTTATGAGGTTCCAATTAATTTTGAAAAAGAGCAGCTTACTTTAAGGATCTTGAAGAAATTTAACATCCGTGCCAAGAAAAACGGCCATAGTCGGTGGACCCAATTAATTAAAAAAATAAACTCGTCGAAAAAAACTGTAAAAATAGGGATCGTTGGGAAATATTTTGATACCGGAAAATTTACCCTTTCTGATTCGTACATATCCGTCATCGAAGCTATTAAACATGCCTCCTGGAGCTTAAAGTTAAAACCCGAACTTGAGTGGTTAAACGCCAAAGATTTTGAAACTAATCCCAGCGCCACTAAATTACTTTCTAAATATCAGGGTATTATCGTTCCCGGGGGCTTCGGCAGCCGAGGAGTTGAAGGAAAAATTAAGGCTATCCACTACGTCCGTGAACACAAGATTCCTTATCTGGGATTATGCTATGGCATGCAGCTTGCCACTGTTGAATTTGCTAGGAATGTAGCAAAAATGAGAAACGCCCACACCACTGAAATTAATCCCCGTACGCCCTACCCGGTTATCGACGTCATGCCAGAACAAAAGAGTAATATCGAGGGTGAAAACATGGGCGGTTCGATGCGCCTAGGCGCCTATAGGTGTCGCCTTGCCAAAAATAGTCTCGCCATCAGGGCTTACGGCAAAAATCTAATCTCAGAACGCCATCGCCACCGTTATGAAGTTAATAATAATTTTAAGGAAAAACTCGAGAAGGCTGGATTGGTCATATCCGGCACTAATCCAGAAAAGAACCTAGTAGAAATAATCGAAATAAAAAACCACCCTTTCTTTGTCGGCACTCAATTTCATCCTGAACTTAAAAGCCGCCCCTTTGAACCTCATCCACTTTTCGTCGAGTTTATAAAATCCGCGTCCAAGAAAAAAGGCTAGAAATTGAAATAACCAAGGCCTAGACCTTGGTTATTTCAATTTCCGTAAATGCCTGTCGATGTCCTTTCTTCTTTCTATATCGAGTCTTTGAGTGGTAGCGAAAAATGATTTTCTTCTCGCCACGTCCTTGTTTTAAAACTCTGGCCTCAACTTTAATACCACCAAGATAAGGATTTCCCACTTCTACTTTCTCTCCTTCCGATTTAAGTAAAACCTTATCTAAAACAAAATCAGCGCCTTCTTTGGCGTTAATTTTCTCAATCTTTATTTTCTGGCCAGCGCTCACTCGGTATTGCTTTCCGCCAGCCTCAATAACCGCGAATTTGTTCATTTTGATAATTTAGACTGTTTAATTGTTGACTGATATAATAGCGGCAAAATAAATAAAAATCAAGATTCCTAGGAAAAGAGTCACAGCCGACGTCAATCTACTTAAAAATCTATCCCTTTTCTCTAATTCCCTTGTTATAAGAAAGTTCAGAGCCACCACCACCGTCCCAAAAAGTGCGACTTTACTTAAATCCCAAACGTAACCCACCTGGTTAATACCAGAAAAATTACTGAAATGGAGAATTAGAGGCAAAGTAGCTTCTCGTAACGCAAGATAAGACCAAAACCAACCCGCCAACACAAAAATTAGAGCAACAATAAAAATCAAAAGATTTAACCTTAATTTCCCAAAGAACTGCTTCATTTTCCTCTGTGCAAATAATACCAATAGAGCACATCCTTAGCAATAGGTACCGCATTTAAGCTACCCTGTTTAGAATTCTCGACCAAGACTAATACCGCTATCTCGGGCATCTGGGACAAACTTACGTTCTGTTGGTCTCGCAACGAAGCAAAACCCACGAAAAAAGCGTTTTCCTCGGTTTTGTTCTTCACTTGAGCACTTCCTGTCTTGCCCGCCACCCAAAAAGGTAAATCATGCATAAGATACGCCGTACCGTCCGTGGCTCGTACTGTTCTAGCCATCGCTCCCTGAATAATCTTAATCGGCAACCCAAGACTGGAAAAATCCTCAAGCACTTGGGGCTGATTAAAATTTTTAGCCAGATAAGGTCGGTAAATTTTACCACCGTTAGCAATCGCCCCGATATAACTCAAAAGCCCAAGTGGAGTAATCTGTAAATCACCCTGGCCGATACTGGCATTGTAAGTGTCCCCTAAAAGCCACGGCCGACCAGTCTTTTTTTCCCTTGCCTCCGGATCAGGCAAAAAACCAGAAACTTCGCCCGATAAATCAATTCCAGTCTTAAGATTTAGTCTAAATTTATTCCACCAATTCCGGAGGCGACTAATCCCTAAACCCTTAATACCAGCATTGTAAGTTGCCTCATTGCCCGTCAAACCCGGCGGCGAACCACCGCCAACTAAATAGAAGTAAACGTTGCTCGACCGAGCAATCGCCGACATTAAATTCACCCTGCCATGATATTTCCAATCTAAAAACCGAGTCGGCTGATCAGGTGAATATGGATTTGGAACATCTAAAAAACCGGGCGAAAATACTTCTCGCTCTGGGGAGATAACTCCTTCAGCCAGGGCCGCGAGGGCGTGTAGGGGCTTAATTGTTGAACCGGGAGAATACAAACCCGCAATCGCCCGATTAAACATCGGCTTTTCAGAAGAATTTAATAAACCCCTGATAGTTTTAGTGTCCTTCGAATCCGAGAAAATATTATTATCAAAGCTAGGCAAACTAATCATTGCCAAAATTCGACCATCCCTCGGATCTAAAGCCAAACCCACTCCCTTTGATCTTCCTAAATCTCGCAAGCCAACTTCGAGGCGATGATAAAAATAATCTTGAAACTCTGCGTCAATTGTCAGATGGAGTTCTCGGCCTATTTTTGGCTCCTCCTCGGCTTTCTCCTCTAGAATTTGCCCGCGCGCGTCTCTAAACTTAACAGCTCTACCAGGAATACCTCTTAACTTATCTTCGTAAAACGCTTCAATTCCAGCCTTACCAATAAAATCTCGACCTCCCAGATTGGGATATTTTTCTAAATCATCACGACTAACAATACCCGTATAACCAATAACCGACGCCGAAGCTGGCCCCTCTGGATAACTTCGGCTAAAACCCCGAATTACATTAATAGTGGGTAAGTTCAAACTCTCAAGTTGAATTAACTGATTTTGATCTAAATTCTGATTCAAAACTATGGATTCTTGAAAAACACCCGAATCATTGTTACGGATCAAATTCCAAAACTCATCTTCTTGAACCCCCAACTTTTCTCTAGCAATTTTTAATGTTTCCTCCTCTAAGTCTTTACGTTGAAAAAACTCCCGAACGTTTAGAAGCGCCAAAAAAACCGGCTTATTTTCCGCAAGTACCTTCCCGAATGTGTCAAAAATCATTCCTCGCGGAGCAGAAAGCTCGCGCACCTGACTTAAATTCGCCTCTGC
>JAKALK010000047.1 GCA_021813155.1 bacterium | reverse complement strand
GGAGCAAAGGGCACCGGCGATTTCAGGCGGGAGGTTGGTTAAAACCGAGATTAGTCCTTTGGGATTGGAACAAAAAGGTTCTAGATAATAGAGGTCTCTTTCAGTCCATTCTTCGCCTGGAAAGGCGGGAGCGTATTTCTCGATTTCAGGGATCATAAATAAAAGGATATATAAATAGAATTGATAAGCAAGCCTAGTTGATTTATAGTAACATTCCCCAGGATACGGCGTAAAATTACGTAGAGGAATTCTGGAGTGTTGTTCTTTGAAAAAAATGGAAGGAGCAGATAGATGAAAAAGTCAGTTGTGCTGACCTTATGTCTTGTGTTGATTGTGAAGATTCCTGAGGCTAGTTCAGATATTTCTGATCCTACCGGTCAAGTCTCAAGAACCCCGGCGAAGCCGATTGGTAAATACTCACCGCAAAAAGTTATAGGATGGGTTTCTCAGCCTACAACTTATGGGACGCTGCCAATAGCAGAAGAATTCCGACAAGGAATGATTCAGGCGACTTGGTCATCGTGGTATGGACCGGGATTTCAAGGACGAAAGACAGCGAGCGGCGAAATTTTCAACATGTATGATATCTCGACAGCTCACCCGTCGCTTCCGCTTGGAACTACTCTTAGGATTAGAAATCCGGCGAACGATCGGTTAATAGAAGCCAAGGTAACCGATCGAGGACCATACTTCGAAGGCCGAGGACTTGATTTGTCTTACGGGGCCGCCCTAGAGCTGGGGATTGTCGAAGAAGGGGTGGCTTGGCTCGAGTATAAAATCATCAAGCTGCCCAAGTAATAAAACCGCGGCAACAAAACCGCCGAGTTCCCACTCGGCGGTTTCTCTATTTCCTACAAACTTATTGCAATCTCTCGATTAAACTTGGGATGAAATCCATAAGCGTTAGCTGTTTACGGATTTTACATATCCATATCCCCCATTCCCATACCGCCGCCCATTCCGCCCATACCAGGAGCTCCACTTTTCTTTTCAGGAATCTCACTAATAGCGGCTCCAACGGTTAAGTAATTGGAGGCGACTGAGATAGCGTTAGTAAAGGCAGTCTTCACCACTTTCAAGGGATCGATAATCCCAGATTCTTTCAGATCTCCGATCTTATTAACTAGGGCATTGAAACCAAGCCAAATGTTCGAGTTTTTGCCCTTTTCGCCCCGGAGCTCTTGAATAATCTTGCTATGTGATTCTCCAGAGTTGTCGATAATAGCCGTAAGAGGTGCCTCCAGGGCACGTCTTAAGATTTGAACGGCGCCTTCAACAATCGGGCGATTGTGATTTTGAGCAGTGATAGCGCTTAGATCAACATTGAAAAGAGCGATGCCTCCGCCAGGGACAATTCCCTCTTCCATAGCAGCGCGAGTGGCAGCTACAGCATCCTCAACTCGTTGCTTTAATTCTTTTTGAGCAGATTCAGTGGGCGCTCCTACTTTTATAACTGCGACGCCTCCGGAGAGTTTACCTAAACGTTCTTGGAGCTTCTCCTTGTCGAAATCAGAGTCGGTTTTTTGGATTTGAGCTTTAATTTGGGCAGCGCGAGTATCAATATTCTTCTTTTCCCCGTTGCCGCCAACAAGGGTGGTGTTGTCCTTGTTCGAGATTACTTTGTGAGCATGGCCCAAATTCTCGAGAGTAACGTTTTCGAGTTTTTTGCCTAAATCTTCAGAAATAAATTCGGCCCCAGTTACAACGGCAATATCCTGAAGCATCTCTTTGCGTCGATCGCCAAAACCCGGAGCTTTAACGGCTAAGACACTAAAGATACCGCGAAGTTTATTGACTACTAAGGTAGCCAAAGCTTCACCCTCAACTTCATCGGCAATAATAAAGAGCTCCTTTTTACCGCTTTGAACAACTTTCTCTAAGACTGGAAGGAGTTCGTTGATAGCTGAGATTTTTTTATCTGTTACTAATATGTAAGGATCCTCAAGTTCGGCCTCCATTCTCTCTTGGTTGGTAATCATGTAGGGAGAAATGTAGCCGCGATCAAATTGCATCCCTTCGACAATTTCGAATGAATTGCCGATAGTATTCGAGTCTTCAATGGTAACTACGCCTTCCTTGCCAACTTTGCTCATTACTTCGGCAATGAGCTTCCCGATGGCCTGGTCTTTGGCCGAGAGAGTAGCGACTTCTTGGATTTTTTTATTGTCGTTAATGACCTCTTTTTGATCTTCAAGTTTTTTAATGATAACTTCACTGGCTTTTTTAAGTTCTTCGGCGAGTTGGATAACGTTAAACCCCTTCTCGCGAATGATTTTTTCTCCTTCGTCGATCATCGCTTGGGCTAGTACGACTGAAGTAGTAGTACCATCACCGACGTTATCGTTAGTTTTGTCGGCGGCCTGTTTGATGAACTCCGCACCAAGATTTTCGTACTTATCTTTAAGCTCGACTTCTTTGGCAACAGTGACGCCGTCAAAAGTTACTTGGGGGGCGCCGTAGGATTTTTCAATTACCACGGCACGGCCACGGGGGCCTAAAGTCATACGAACAGCATCGGCAAGTTTATCGATACCTTTTTTGAGCGCCACGCGCGCATCTTCGTTAAATAGAATTTGTTTAGCCATAATTTTATTCAATGATTGCTAGAATATCGTCTTCGTCCCCAACTAAATATTTCTTATTATCAATTTCGATTTCGTCAGGACCATATTTTTTAAACAAGACAATATCGCCGACCTTGACCTGCATAGAAACACGCTCACCTTTGTCATTTAACTTACCCGGACCAATAGCAAGAATTTTACCTTGCATTGGTTTTTCTTTATCCGCCGTGTCGGGGATAACAATCCCCGATTTGGTGGTTTTGTCCTGCTCGATAGGCTCGAGGAAGACATGATTAGATAAAGGTTTAAAATTCATTATTTTATTTAATTAGCACTCCCGACCTTGGAGTGCTAATTAGTTTAGTTGGCTTACTTTCTTGTGTCAAGGGTCTAGAATTATAAAAGTAATAAGATAGAAATACGAAGGGCGCTCCGATCGATCGGAACGCCCTTATTTGGTAGGAGGATGGGGATTACCCTTTACCGCCGTACCCGCCGCCTACGCGGAAGATACGATAGCCATCATTCGCCTGGCTTGGCCACTCGAGGCCGCCCGAGACCAAAACTTGATCGGTGACGACTTGGCTACCCCCTTGATATTCAACCGTGGCTCGCACGCGCACGAATGTTTCCGTCGTACTCGGCGGAAGTTCCGTGGAGGTATTCCAATTAGTACCGTACATGACGAGGCGCGAAAAGCGAGATGTTCGCAATGTACCTTGGGGCACCAAGTCGTAGACAAGAAAAATCGGGCGCCACACGGATTCGCCAGACGCGCTACTTTCAAGCTTCTCGGCGGTCACGTTGATTTGATTGCCGGCAAATGCGTTGAAGAAGGCGGGAGAAATGCTGAGGAACGGTTTAGTTCCCCAAAGCGGCTGGGGTCCTAGATCAACCTCGGGCGCCATTTCGATCTCTCCGCCGCATGTGACAGCGAAATACATCCCATAGCTATCACCATAGTACGGACTCATGCCATTTATGGTGACTAGGTGGCTCACTTCCGGCGACGGCGATTTCGGATCGTCACCAAGGCCGAGATAGGTTGCTTTCAGGCGGTAAGTAATCTTCTCCCCAAAGTCACCAACTGGGAGTTCGATTTTCCCAGAAAGAATAAAAAACGTCTTGTTGGGGAAAAGGATGGCCTCCGGATTGTTCAGAACGAGCGAGTAGACCTTGTCGGTTGTGACATTAGTGATCGAAACTTCCAGAGTGTTCGGGCCAGAGATTTCCTTGAGCGGCGGGGTAATGAATTTCACGTCCACTTCGATTGCGCGGGTGGGTGCGGTCGGGCTGGAACCCGAGCAGCCGGCCGTGAGCACGAGGATTGCAAGCGAAAGAAGCACGAGTGAATAACGGGTGAGGTTTTTCATGATCCCTCCTGGATATGGGTGAAAGACAATGTTAACTGACTATCTACCGCTGGTTCTTTCTACATTGGTTTTCCTCCTATTTTCAAATGACAAAATTCCCGACACTACATCGTGGAATTGGTCCAAATTATACGAAAAATTACTGAAAAGTCAATATCAAGAAGCCTTATTTAGTTCGTCGTAGATGTTCAAGACGGCTTTGATGGCATCGCCGGCGGAGATATTGTTTTGTTTGTACAAAACATCGCTTACATCCCCCGCTGCCCAAATTCCTGGACAGGATGTTTTTTGAGTTTTGTGGTCAACTATGATATCTCCGAATTTATTTTTTTCAATTAAGTCACCCATCATTTCGGAGTTGGGAAGAATGCCAATTTCGACAAAAACGCCTTGAACCGATAAAATCTTTTCTTCGCCCGATTTTAAATCTTTATACTTTATTCCAGAAACTTTTTCTTCGCCTAAAATTTCTAAGGTTTCGGCATTCACTATCAGCTCAAACTTTGGATCTTTATTGATTTTGTCTAAAGTGATAGTGTCGCCTTTGGGTTCACTCCCGCGTTCAAGTAAGTAGATTTTTTTAGCATAGGGCTCTAAATCCACAACTGCCTCGAGGCCGGCGTTGCCACCACCCACAACCACTACGACTTGGTCATTAAAAAGAGGGGCATCGCAGATGGAACAGTACGCAACTCCCCGTCCCTCGTGTTTTTCCTCTCCGGGGACATTCAGTTTTCGGCGTCTCGAACCAGCGGTGGTTAATATGAATTTTGAATCATAGGTCTTTCCGGACTCGGTGCTTACGCGAAACCCAGATGGGCTTTTTTCGATCTTAGAAACCCTCTCGCCATCAAAAATATCTATCCCCTCTTGATCGCGGAGGTGAGTTTCGAGAGATTGTCCTAATTCAAACCCGGAGATAGATTTGGTGCCAATCCAGTTTCGCACATCAGCCGAAACCAAAGATTGTCCTCCAAAAGTCTCGGTAATCAAGGCGGATTTTATTTTTTTCCTCGCGGCGTAGACGCCGGCAGCAACGCCGCCGGGACCACCGCCGATAATGATGAGATCGT
>JAKALK010000006.1 GCA_021813155.1 bacterium | reverse complement strand
TATCATGTATCTCTCGTAGAACGGACGTGATGGTCTCGGGGATTTCGGGCTCATCTAGGAAGCGTCCTCCAAACACGGAACAACCTGCCTTGATCCCCCGAAGGAAAGCACGGAGTTCCACTTCGGTACCGAAGGATTCTTCCCAAGACTCCCTATCATTCCCCATTGCAACGTGGAAGACTGGGATGGGCGGGTCGATGGCAACTTCATGCCTGGTAATGGCAATTTTGAGAACCTGAACTTCGGTTTGATCGGCCATGAGCGGTCCTTTCTTTCTGTTTTGTTCTACTGGAGTACCTGAGGAGGCTTGGGTTAGTTGTTATCTCTAAGTTGACTTAACCCTTCCCTCGGCCTCACGGGCAATTCTTTTCCCCTCTTCGCTCAGGGAAACCATGGTTTGTCCATCTGGACCGGGAGCTAGATTTACTAGTCCTGCGTCAGCCATCATCTGCACATATGACTTGATAGGAATGGGATCGAACGCGTCATCTCCGGAGCATTGAAAGGTCTCGTTGAGTTCATCACAAAAAGCGGAAGAAACAGCGCTGGCTTCTTCGTAGGTGGTTGGGTGAACTTCCGACTCCATTCTTGTTGCGGCGTCATGTAGAATCTCGGCGGCCATTGAGTAAAGGACATCAAAGTCACCCGCGTTTACTGTTTGACCATCCCAATCAGCAGTAGCTACTTGTTTGAGTTTTTCTGGCAGCTGTCTTTGCAGAAAACACTCAAAGAATGCTAGGGCATCGGCCTTGCCTCCCCTCTGAATTCTCTGATGGAGTTGCTTCATAAACTCATCAAACCGAATTTCCTTATTGACAAATGACATACCTCCCTCTCTTTCTCTTATTGGGAAGATTTCGAGGCAAAGTAAATCCAACTACGCTAATCAATTTATACAATCCCAAACCTATCAAAGTCAAGGAATTTCTTAAAGAAGCCCCTCGTCGCTTTGCTCGCTCGGGACGAAGAAAATCTAAAGCCCTCTTGCGAGGGCTAAGATTTTCTAACGCGCGGGCGACCGGATTCGAACCGGCGATTTGTTCCGTGACAGGGAACCGAGGACGGCCTCTCCTCTACGCCCGCAATACAGGTAAAATTTACACTTTATTATTCAATAAATCAAACAGTGTGGATAAACAATTACCAATACAAGGCTGGCGTTATATAATAAAGGAAGTCGAAAAAATGTTCTAAAACAAACATGAAAATTTTAAAAAAATTAGCTTTAGTCGGAATGGTCGTGGTCAGCTTATTAACCTTCAATCAGGCAGTTTTCGCTCAACAGCCAGAGGCTTTAACTCCGTTTGAGTGCTCCGATCTATATAAATTTGGCAGCGTCAAGGTGGATATTAACCCAGAGACAACCGCTACGCTCGCCGGAGCGAAGGCAAGGTTTTTCCTAAAAATTACCAACGAAAATGATTATCCAATTGTCGACGGCTCGGTCTATGTAAAAATTTTCGAGAAACAAAGTAGCGCCGACAACTCTCAGAAAAACGGCGGGTTTTTAGTAGATCAATTTTTTGCTAAAGAAGGCTTGCCGCTCAAAGCTAAAGAAAGCAAGAGTCTGGATTTCTTGTGGACTGTACCAGCGTGGCTGCCGGCAGGAGACTACTACGCCTTCACTTACTTCCAGTCGGCAAAAAAGATGAACCTACAGGGTCTAACTTTTACAGACGATATAGCTGGAGGAAGAACGGATTTTGTTGTGAAGAGCCAGTTTAAGAACAGTGTCGGTTTCGATAGAAATAATGTCAAACTAAACGACAAAAATTACATTTTTATTAATCCCCCGGCGAGAGTATCTAAAGACCAAGAAGTAACGATCAAGATTCCTGTTCAAAACCCAACGAGTGAAAAGCAGTCGGCGGTGATAACTTATGAGCTCTACTTCTGGGACGGCCTTACGAGTTCCCAAAAAATCGAGACAAAACAAGATACCGTAGAACTAAATCCACGAGAAACAAAATATACTTCTTATGTGACCAACAACAACCAGTATCCAGTTTATTATTTGGTGGCAAAATCGAAATGGAAAGATGTTAGCTCGATTTTGGATATGAGGTTCGTGAGAGAAGGAATAAACCGGGGACGGGTGAATTTTCAAGGGGTTACGAAGTTTCCCGTAAGGGGCGGGGAGGCGAACACTATTTTCGCTTGCGTCCACAATACTGCACCGGACGATCAATCTTCTCTTTACGAAACAACGACTTATTCTAATGGAGCCAAGGGAGAAGGAGATGCCATAGTAGAGTCCAAAATTAACGGGAAGCTCGAGCTTAGCTTGCTTGATAAAGACGGTGAAGTTGTAAAGAAATACGCCTATACCGGCAGTATTACTGGAGAAATAATGGGCTTTAAGGCTGACCTTGTGCCAGATAAAAATTACGATAACTTCCGAGTGAAAGCTTCGCTATTTGATGATCAGAGCAAATTAATGGATGAGGTGGTCTTGAAATATAACTGCGGCGATATTGATCAAACAAAATGTTCGGTGACGGCGGCAACAAATGGGACTGAGTCACCAACTCAACAAGGAGGACGGAAAGTGAATTTAGTGTACGCATACATTGTAGCTGGTTTATTGGTGATAATTGTGATCGCGGTGATAGTGATAAAAAAGAGGAAATCGGCGACGGGTGATTATGTGGACCCGAATAATTTCCCGGGAGGACCAACCACAGGGACAACCACGATGGCCCTGCTTATTACCTTTCTTGTTACTGCATTGATTTTCGGGTTCTCTGGAACTAAAACAGCAGAAGCGAAGAGTACCCAATTCACTTATCTCTATAAGGGGATACTAAAAGTGTTCTACAATAGTACTCTTTTTAACGCGATGAAAGACCCTTATTACGCTATCACTTATAAAGCCACAGCGATCTCTTCGACTGGCGCAGTACTGAATGATGGAGATGTGGTTCCGGTGGGACCGGCATCGAAAGTAACTTTTTCTTACAGCCCGAACGATTTTAAGTTAACTGGATCGGATACGGCTTACTGGGTTGGAACTGGAGATACGTACGATACGCCCTATGGCCACTGGAAGGCAGGAGGCGCCTATCCCTACTCCAGCACTTTAACTTGTTCAAATTATGATAATTTCTTAAGTATAAACGGTCTTAATCTCTACCGTCCTTTTTCGGTTAATCCACCAAGTGTTGCAATTGATACTTCAGAAGCAGAGGGGGCGGGTATACTAGGGGGTTGCACTAACACGGCTTATAGTCGAACCTGCACAGTCAACGCGTCGGGAACGTTTTCGGTAAGTGTAAAATTCGATCAAACTTATGCTTACCAATACTCCAATATAGATGGAGGACAAATAGGGTGTGCTTATAGGGGTAGGTTGAAAGTTGATGCGTCAACAGATTTTAAGCTAACGATTCCTGAACAAGTAGTGATGTTTCAACTTAAGGCTGGATCCGCAACGGCGCCGGTAGCTACGCTTGATCCCCCGATTATAAACGGCGCAAACATGGGACATACTGGGGTAATATATACCTTTAGCGCCCTGTCGAATTCCGCCGGTATAGACAACATAAAATATGGCTTTGATTGGAATGGCGATGCAGTAGTTGATACATGGACTCCGTACGTTAATAAAATTACGGCCGGCACTGCTACTCGTTCCTGGCCAACTATTGGATCTAAAACCTTTAGAGTGAGGGCGCAAGATCAGGCCACAGCATTGCTTTCCGATTGGGGAACCCACACTATTTATATATCGGGAGTTCCGGCCGGCGTTTCGCTCGATTCTCCAATTGTTACAGGGCCATCAAGCGGGCGAGTAAATGTGAGTTACACCTTTGTTGCTCATTCCAGTTCGACGGGGATAAATAACATCAAGTATGGTTTTGATTGGAACAACGACGGGACAGAAGATACTTGGACTCCACTTGTTAATTATCAGAGCCCGGCTTCGGTGACTAATTCTTGGCCAACGGCGGGAATGAAAACTTTCCAGGTAAGAGCTTGGGGAGAGGGAGGGACACCGTCGTCAGATTGGACCAGGTACTCAATTAATATCACTACGACGGGATTGGATGCTCCGATAATTACGGGGCCAACGAGCGGGCGAACGGGAGTAAACTACACCTTCAGCGCCATTTCAAGCTCAACGGGAACAAATGGTCTTAGATATTGCTTTAATTGGAACAATGACGGGACAACTTGTTCATGGACGCCCTTGGCGAGCTATTTAACTCCTGGCACTAATAGTTTTACTTGGGCTTCAAATGGACCTCAAACTTTCCAAGTTAAGGCCCAGGATTCGGATTTAGCGGAATCACCTTGGACTCCGTTCATAATCAACATTCAGGATAACGCTAGCTGTACGGTGGCTGAATTTTGGACACCGTGCAGCGCCACTTGCGGAGGCGGAACCCAGGACCGGGTTAAGTTGACTAGTACTTGCTCTGTAGAAACTTTAGAAACTAGAGCTTGTAATACGCGCAGTTGTGGAACAGTTATAATCGAGGTTCCGCCAGGTAGCGTAGGCCCGTAATAGTTGTAGTAGAAATTAGACAAACAAAAATCCCCAAGCTCTAAGCTTAGGGATTTTTGTTTAGGGACCCAATAAGACTAAGAAATTCTTTTTCGGAGATGACTCTTACTCCTAACTTCTTCGCCTTAGCCAACTTCGAGCCGGCATCTTTTCCCTGAATTACATAATTAGTTTTACTACTGACCGACTCTCTAACATCACCGCCTAGGGAGCGAATTTTTTCTTTGGCAATTTCCCGAGACATAGAGGTAAGACTGCCGGTTAATACAAAGATTTGACCCAACAACTTAGCGCCAGCTTTTGAGGATTGATGCTCAAAAATAATTCCAGCTTGGTCGAGTTTTTCGAGAAACCCAAGGTTGCTATGGTCGTGAAACCAATTATAGAGACTCTCTGCCACTTTAGGACCGATGTCTCTTATTTTTTGAAAATCGTTTATTGTAAGACGGGAGAAAGTTTTTGAAAATTCTTTGATACTAAGAGGGGGAAATTGATTAGTAAGAAGAAGACTGGTTTCTTCTCCGATATGAAAAATGCCTAGGCTGTATATGAATTTTGAGGGAGTAATCTTTTTCCTCTGTTTGATTTCTTCTACGATATTCTCGGCTGATTTTTCACCAAATCTTTCCAAAATCTTGATATCATCTTTTTTTAAGAAAAAAATGTCGGCGGCGTCAAAAATTAGACCTTCATCCACAAGACGATCTAAGATTTTGGGGCCGAGACCCTCAATATTGAAGGCTCCCCGGGAGACAAAATGATACAAAAATTCTTGCTGCTTGGCGGCGCAGTTGGGATTAGGGCAGCGAGTAATAGCGCCGTCTTTTACCACTTTCGAGCCATCAATAGGGCATTTTTCTGGCATCTTAAATGGCTTCGCAATTTTCGGCCGAAGGTTTTTTAGGACATTCTTAATTTGAGGAATAACATCTCCAGCGCGCGAGATGATGACGGTATCCCCCACTCTTACATCTAAACGTTCAATTTCATCGGCGTTATGGAGTGAGGCATGAGTAATAGTTATACCGCCGACATTGATCGGTTTTACTACCGCAACCGGAGTCAGGGCACCGGTGCGACCAACTTGGATTTTAATACTTTCAATAATAGTGGTAGCTTCACGGGGAGAAAATTTGAAGGCGATGGCTGCCCGCGGAGCTTTTCCAATGATGCCGGCTTTTTTATAGATGCGATTATCATTTATGGTAACTACAATGCCGTCAATTTCATAAGAAAGCCTATCGCGCCCATTAGCCCATTTATCGTGAAAACCGAAAGCTTCTTCAAGAGAAGCAACAACCACCCCGTGGGGGTTAGTTTTAATTCCAAACTTTTTTAGGGCCTCGTGTTTAGAGTTTTTATTTGGATATTGATCGAGGAAACTTGGAGAGTCGTCCACGAGATCGTAGGCGTAGAAATCCAATTTGCGAGAAGCGGTAATTTGAGGATTAAGCTGACGAATGGATCCGGCGGCGACGTTCCTCGGATTAGCGTAGAACTTTAGGTTTTTTCGTTCTTGTTCTTTGTTGATTTTATCGAATTCCTTCTTTGTTAAAAAAACCTCTCCCCTAACGACTAATTCTCTCGGAATATATTCGCCATTTAGTTTTAATGGAATTGCTTCAATAGTTTTTAGATTTTGGGTGACATCTTCTCCGACTATGCCGTCGCCGCGAGTTGAACCTTGGACCAAGACGCCGTCTTTATAAATGAGCTCAACGGCCAAGCCATCCATTTTTAGATCGCAATAATATTCAAACTGAGTTGATTCCTTGAGATAATTTGAAAGACGTTCCAGCCAGTCATACATATCCTGCTTAGAAAAGGCGTCATTTAGGGAGATCATTCTGGGTTCACGGTGTGAAACCTTGTGAAATTCTTTCAGGGGCTGTCCGCCTATCCTCTGGGTAGGAGAGTCAGGAGTAATAAGCTCTGGGAATTGAAGCTCAAGATCAAAAAGCTCTTTCTTCAAAGAATCAAGGGCATCAGATGATATTTCTTCCCGATCAAAAACATGGTAGAGATAACGATGGTGATTGATCTCTTCCTTAAGTTGGGAAATTCTTTTTTTAACTTCTTCGCGATTCACTTTTGGTTAAAGAAAACTCTTAAGGACAAGCCATTAGGCGGTCAACAAGAATGTTATTATAGAGATTTGATCTTAGACTACCGCTCAGATCGCCATAGTCGGTAGCTCTGTAATAAAGCGGGTTTCCTGTGTTTGGATCGGTGCTTGCAATATTATTTGAATAAAAGTTGGTCATATTAATATCCTCAGCCCCAGGATCAATGCCAATTACCAGGATAGTGGTGCCGGCAGAACGGGCGGCAGCGGCGGCGGCAGTAGCAACGTTTGCGGCATTAGCATTAGTACCGGGCTTAGTCGGGACGCTGTCGGTAATAAGAATCATGAAGTCTGGGTTTGTAGTATCGTCACGATCGTGGGGAACGGCGGGAGGGTGACCAGGCAAGGTGGGATCGTTGCTTAACTCACGTTGGGCTAGATCAATCCCCTCTTTAACATTAGCTTCATTAGCGTCAAGGAGAAAATCAATATTATCAATAGCGGTTTTAATAGAAGAAGAATTATTACCAAGGTGGAGAAAGCCAATATTGGGACTAGCTATGTCAGCAAAAGTAGAGATGCCGATGTAGGCTTGATCGAGTGAAGAGGAGGAAACGTCGTTGATAAAATCTTTCAGCGCAGAACGAAAAGTTAGTTGGCTGACATTGAAGCTGCTCGATCGATCGATGACGAGCATAACATCCGGCGCTGGTTGGCAGGAACCATAACCCTGGGGTTTTATCAAGAATGCCCGCTTAGAGTTTCCGGCTTGACCAATAACTTTAGCTTTCCCGCTGCCTAGGTTAATAATTTCGAAACTCTGACCGTTATTAAAGGCGACCGAAGAAGTGTTAATAGAAGGGACTAAACCTTTGGCATTATAAAACCACCATTCGATGCCGGAGTCAGCAGCAAAGACGGCTTTCGCGGAGTTAGTAGCATCACCGGCCTGGCGAATTTGAAAAAGCATAAGCAACCCAGCTATGAGAGCAACACTTAGAAGAGTGCTACTTAAAACAAGAACCGTCAGCAACATAGTTTGTCCAGAATAACGGTTGTAGCTAAGCTTGATGTTTTTTATTTTCTGATTCATAAAAACGGTTAAAAATTACGACTACTAATCGTGGTTTGAAAATTTATAGAGGTATTAATTTCGGGCTGATTAGGCCGAATACCTAGATTAATGATGATGCGAGGAGGATAGTTATTTATGGGCCCTAGATTGAACCGGAGATAATCAACAATTACGTTGTTGTCGGTAATACTTTGCGCAGGAGAAAGAGAGGTTCGAGTGATGCTTCCTCCGCTTGCTTCATAGGTCACAGGTGCTCCATCGGCGTTATCAAAAGTAAGAGCACCACCACTGATAACAAAATTAGATCCGGTTCTAATTTCTCTTGAGATTTGTTCGATAGCGGCGCTCACGTTACTGTTTGCTGCCATAAGAGACATTGCTTGACGATGGGTCTTAAGGGCCCTTACAAACCCGCCCACCGCGACAGTAATAACCACTAAAAAAACAGTAATGGCAACAATAAACTCAAGGAGAGTAAACCCTTGTCGCCTGCGTTTAAAGAAATCAATTTTTGAAATAAGAAATCGCATTAGGATTTTCTGAAAAAGTAATTTTGTAACCTAACTTCCGAGGTGCCGCCGCCTTTAGTAATCCAGTAAACTCTAGAGGTCACTCGAAAGGCCGCAGAAGCAGGCACGCCGGGAGACGAATCAATTTCAATAACTCTAAAGAAAGGGGTGGGGGCTCCAGTAGTGTAATTGTAACCAAGGGCGGGGTCGTAACGTAAAGAGCAAGGGCCCTGGGGGCAAGCCCGAGAAGGATTAACTAATCGACCGGGGTTAAAGTTGTCCGGATCAGCACCGGGGTCGTCCTCTTCGAGTTCGGTGCTATAAGAAACTTCGTAACTACTGTTCCCGCTGCCGAAATCCTTATCAAAAGGTTCTCCACGCATAAAGTTGGCATCGACGAGATTTTTAACAATCTCCATTCCCTCCATAGATAAATAAGCCGCAATGTTTTGGTCGGCAATAACTCGACTTGTACCAACAGACCGATTCAAGAGAGATAAAATTCCCAAGTAGCTAATAGTGAGAGCACTTAAGGCCACAACGGCCTCGACTAAGGCCTGACCACTTCTTCTTTGATTTGGAGACGACAAATCTTTATCCATAGAAGCTTTTAGAAACTTAGCTGACCGGTTAGGTGACTCACGACGATTTTTGATGATAAAGAACCATCTTTAGTTTCGAGGTAGATGTTCATTGGAGCAGAAAATAGATTCTTACTCTCATCAAAAACGAGGGTTTTTAGGTCTGGAGGAATAAAAATGATGTAACCGAAACGATCGGCGCCATTGCCGAAGCTTAGGTCGCGATCAAGGATGCTGGTTTCGGTTTTGTGAAAATAAGCTGGGTCACTGTCATCTATGGATGTCACAGTTAAAATTTCATCGCAGGTTGTAGGTGGAGGTGGTTTGTATTCAAAAAGAGAATAAGAGTTTGCCCCGTAATCAATAAAAAAACCATAAGAACAAGGCGGAGGATTACCAGCTGGCTTTGTAAACCCAGCTAAAGCTAAGGCTTTGGCCCTAAGGAGAGTTTGGGCAACTTTAGATTTTTCGACGCCTAGAAGAATTTGCTGACGACTTCGATGACTATAACTAATTAAAATGGACGAGAGGATGGCAGTAATAGCAATGACGACTATGACTTCGATGAGTGTAAAACCGCGACGACTTTTTTGTCTTTGGGCAAAAAGGGAGAAAATATGGAACATAAAGAGGCAATACTCTAGCTTCAGGCTAAGTATATCATACCTTATCCTCGGAAGAGGCTAAAATAGAGATGCATTAAATCCTCTCCAAAGAAAAATACAATAGCGGCAGCAGTAGCAATAAAGGGTCCGAAAGGAATAAAGCTTTTTAGATGTTTTTTTCTAAAAACAAGAGCGGGGAGGCTGAAAATCGATCCAACAATAAAAGAGAGAGCGGCGATCATAATAATATCGGGCCAGCCAAAAACTAAGCCAAGAGCGGCGATTAATTTTAGATCCCCCATCCCCATACCTTTGCCTCGGGTAATAAAAATTATGAATCCGAAAAAAACAGCCGCCACAATAGAGGCGACGATGTGATTGATCCAAACATTGCCGCGCAAGCCAAAAATAGCAGCGTAGGAACCAACGAAGGAACCATTGACGTAATCAAAGTGAATTCTAGAAAAGAAGCCGATAATAAATCCCAAACAAACAAGAAAAATATTTAGCTCGTCCGGTATGAGTTTGAGGCGGACATCAATAAGAGTGATAAGGAGAAGAGTTTCAAGCACCAAAATATAGCTTGCTGTTAGAAGCCAGTAGCTCGTAGATAAGCCGAAAAAGTTGAAAAATGGCAGACGAGATAACCCCCAGGGAACTAATGTAAAAATTAAAGCGGAGCTAATTTCAACCAAAGGGTACTCAAAACTAATCCGGCTTTGACAGTTTCTGCAACGAGCGCGCAAAATGATAAAGCTTAATAAAGGAATAAGCTCAAACCATTTGAGCTTATTCCCACACTTAGGGCAGGCCGAACGACCGCCTAAGCTTTCTTTATTCAATAAGAATTTTTCTGGATCATAACGGCAAGCTAGAACATTCAGAAAGCTGCCGATAGCCAATCCAAACACGAAAGACCAAACACTCATAGCCTTCTCAAATTAGATCTTCAATTAAAGAGCCACACAGTAAACTGGGTCATCGCAGTTAATGCTAAAGCCTGCCGGACGATTAGCATTATCAATATCATTTCTTAGGCTAGTATTTTGAGGATCGTCTAAAGTGGCACCGATGACATAACTCGTGCCATTGGCTTCGTAGAAATAGTCACGGGCGGCGTTAGGGTCATGAGGAACATTACTAACTCCGATATTACTTCCAGTTAGCGCGGTGACTAATCCAGCCCAGGTGTTATTGGCAGCGTAGCCAGCGCAAGTGGCACCATTTTCTGCGTTACCGGGATAATAGCCACATTTGTTGTAGTAAAGCTCGAGGCCAGCTTGAACTTGCTTCAGATCGGAAATACGCCTGGCGTCTCTTCCTTGTCTCTGAAGAGGCCCTAAACCAACTAGAACTACTGAAGCTAAAATACCAATAATGGCGACCACAATAAGAACTTCAATTAGAGTAAAACCTTTTCGAAACTTTAGGTTCATTTTCTCTGTCTTTCCAACTTTTGTATCGTTATTTTTCCTCTTCGACCTTTCAGAATACCCACTTTGAAGGGCGTTTAGCCAATTATAGCATAAATTGGCCGATAGAAATCCACAGTTCTATGAGTGCTTAACTACTGCCAAAAGTAGCAGTTAATTGATAGAGCGGGAGAAGCACAGAGGCAAAAAGAAGAGCAACCATCACGCCCATTCCAATCATAAGTAGGGGCTGGATGAGGTCAACGATGTTATTGATAACTGTGTCAGCTTCGCGGTCATAAAAAGCAGAAATGCGAGTGAAAATTTTATCAAGCTGCCCGCTCGTTTCGCCAACTACGATCATTTGAGAAACTATGGGCGGGAAATAAACCGGGTACTTTCCAAGAGCCTCAGAGAGAGGAACTCCTTGACGAACGGCGTCGGCGACATCGCGAAGAATATCGCGATAGAGAACATTGTCCAGGGTCTGACTAATAATCTCAATAGACTGAGCAAGCGGAACTCCCCCTTTGAGGAGCATATTACCTGCATTAGAGAAGCGGGCGATGGTGATAGGGAGAAAAATTTTTTTGATAATCGGAAGACGGATTTTTGAGTCGTCGATGAAAGCTTTACCTTCGTCGCTTTGGATATAATCAAAGAGAATAATCAGTAGAACCGAGAAGGCAACGACCAAAGCCGGCCACCAAGTAGCAGCGAACTTACCTGATCCGATAAGAAATCGAGTTAAAAATGGTAGGGTTACACCGGACTGTTCAAAAACCGGCGCCAATTGAGGGAAAACAAAGATAACGAGAATGGCGGCTACAGCGATAAAGAGGCCAACGACAATGACAGGATAAATTAAAGCAGATCTGGCCTTAGTAACCAGTACAGATTCTTTCTCGATGTAGTCGGCCAAGAAACTCGTTACCTCATTTAAGTTCCCCGTGACTTCAGCGGTGCGAATCATACTAACGAAAAAAGTGGAAAAAATTTCTCCTTGACGCTCTAGGGCCTGCGACAAAGAAAGGCCAGCGTCAACATCCTCGGCAATCTGGTAGGCGGCTTCTTTGAGAGTTGGCTGTGATGTTTGCTCATAGAGAGTTTTAAGAGCGTTATTTAATGGGAGACGAGCTTCAAGAAGAGTCGCAAGTTGGCGAGTGAAAATCACTAAGTCCTTTCTTTTAACCCTCCCGAAGTAGGTTGAGAAACGGTCAAGAATATTCTTTTTATCGGCCGAGTCCAGACTTAAGACGAAAAGCTCGTGGCTAACTAAAATGTTAGCTGCCATATCCCGACTTGGCGCCTCAACATAGCCCACCTGTAATTCTCCCATCTTATTTCTGGCTTGATACCTGAACTTCATTTTAAAAATTAGGGCTCAGATTTTTTCGAGCAGGATTCTTAGCTCGCCAGGATTCAGAGAGTGAAGTTCGGCTGTCTCGAGGGAAATTTCTTTGTCCTTAACGAGTCTGGCGAGGCAGCGGTTCAAACTAATCATTCCCTCTTGAAGACTGGTTTCAATCACGAGATCAATTTGATAGACTTTGCGTTCCCTAACTAAGTTACGAATGGCGGGATTGACCAACATAATTTCATAGGCCGGAACGCGCCCGCCTCCAAGACGAGGCAAAAGTCGCAGCGAGACAATAGCTACAAGGGTAGCGGCGAGCTGAGAAACTATCTGACCTTGTTGCTCAGGAGGGAAAGAGTCGATAATTCTATCGACGGTTTGAGAGGCAGAGTTGGTATGGAGAGTCGAGAAAACTAAGTGACCGGTTTCAGAGGCGGTCATAGCCGTAGAGATAGAGGTAGCATCGCGCATTTCCCCTACCATAATGACATCAGGGTCTTGTCTTAAGATAGTACGAAGGCCGCCATTAAAATCCTCGGTGTCGCTGCCAACTTCTCTCTGAGAGACAATGGACCGATCTTGGGTAAAAAGATATTCGATTGGATCTTCAATGGTAATAATATGCTCGGTGCGAGTGTGGTTCACTTCGTCTAAAATACCAGCCAGACAAGTGGATTTACCGTGTCCGGCGGGACCAACGATAAGAATAAAACCCTGGGAAAGCTTGGAAAGGTCATGAAGAATAGGGGGAAGACGAAGTTCTTCGATAGTGCGGATGCGGGCCGGGATAAGGCGCATGGCGGCAGAATGATAACCACGCTGCATATAGGCATTAACCCTAAAACGAGCTTTGTCGGCAAGACTATAAGCAAAGTCAACTTGTTTTTCTTTAGCAAACTTAGCTTTTTGTTCATCGTTTAGCATAGCCATTACCAACCCTTCAGCAATGTCAGGAGTTACAATGTTTTCTTTTTGAAGAGAAACTAAGACGCCGTCAACTCGAAGACTTGGGCGTCGACCAACCGCAATATGGAGGTCGGACGCGTTCTGTTTCGCAGTAGTAATAAGAAGCTCAGAAAGTTTGTCTTGAAAGTTAAGAGTGGTCATATCTTTTAATTATATTACAAGTTTAAAATATTTCGCATTAATAATCCTCGGTTTCGCGTATTACTTCTTCAATCGAGACCTGGCCGGCTAAAGCCTTAAGGATGCCGTCTTGTCTTAAACTAATCATGCCTTGCCGCCTAGTCTCGGAAGTAATTTTTTCGGAAGTGGGTCCTGAATTGATGATGGCCTCAAGTTCTGGAGTCATAGCCAAAACCTCGATTATGGCTAAACGGCCAATAAAGCCACGATTTTTGCATTTATCGCAACCCGGAGCCCGGTAGATTTGGTAGGGTTCTTTATAAGAATTGGAGATTTCCTTGGGAAACCGCTCAAGGGCAGTTTTAATAACTTTCTGAATGGGTGGAGGGGCTTCGACGGGAACTTTGCAGTTTTCGCAAAACGCAGAAACGAGACGCTGGGCCATCATAATATTTAAAGCTGAGGGGAGAAGGAAGGGTTCGACCTTCATGTCGATGAGACGAGGGATAACGCCAATGGCATTGTTAGTATGAATAGTCGAGAGGACAATATGCCCAGTTAGAGCAGCGTGAATAGCGAGACCAGCTGTTTCGTCGTCTCGAATTTCACCAACCATAATGACATTGGGATCTTGTCTTAAAATCTGTCGGAGACCGGAGGCAAAATCATAACCAATTTCCGGCCGAACTTGGGATTGATTAATGCCGGGGACAAAGTACTCGACCGGATCTTCGAGGCTAACAATATTCACCGACTCCTTATTGAGGCTTTGAAGAAGAGCATAAAGAGTAGTGCTTTTACCGGAACCAGTGGGACCGCTGATTACGATCATGCCAAAAGGCTCGTCGAGCCCTTTTTGAACAATCTCAAGATTTTTACCGACTAATCCAAGTTGGTCGAATGTTTTCAATCCAACCGAAGAATCGAGGATTCGGATAGCCACTTTTTCTCCGAGAGGAGTCGGGAAAGTAGCAACTCGAAAGTCTATCTCGCGATTCATAATGCGACTGCGAAAACGTCCGTCTTGAGGAATCCGAGTTTCGTCGATTTTAAGATTAGACATTACCTTAATGCGAGAAACGACTAGATTAGAAACTTCAGCGGGAAGGGTGGCGACTTCTTGGAGATCGCCATCAATACGAAAACGAATACGCAAACAATTCTCCTGGGGTTCAACATGAACATCCGAAGCCTTGCTTTCGACGGCTTCCTTAAGAGTGTCGGCAACAATTTTAATAATGGGAGCTTCATCGCCACCTGAGCCTTCTTCAAGGCTAGTCATCTTTCTTGTCCCTGAGCCACTTTTAATATTGAGGTTCTGAATGGCGGCTTGAATCTCGCTTTTGTAGGGAGAATATCTTCTTAAAACAGCTTGCCAATCACCATAAGAAATTAAATAGATACCGAGGTTGTAATGGCCACGCCGCGCGATAAATTTCAGGGCATCTTGAGCCTTAGAATCATCGGGATGAAGCATACCAACAACTAACAACTCTCCGTTCTTTTCTATGGGAGCAACGCCGTAGGTGCGAACCGTTTCTTCGGGGATAGTCTTAAGAAGGTCCTCGCTTAAGTTTTCGGCTTCTATTTTTAAGTAAGGAACTCCTTGAATCTGACTCTTAAGTTCTGCGACTTTGGCATCGTCGACTAAGTGGCGTTCATATAGGAGTTGTTCAATGGAGCGACCAGAAAGTAGGGCGTCTCGTTTTAGTTTGATCTTAGAGTTCTCTTCGATGAGGCGATTTTTTTCTAGCAGTTCAAGGAATTGGTCATCATTCATAGAAGTAGTTTATTAAAAAGGAGCGAAAGGATTGGTGCGACCAGATCTAGTTTGTCCAGGGCTCGTAATGTAGACAGTAAGAGCTGTAAAAGCGGGGCTTTTGGTAATCTCGGGATCGAGGGTTATTTTTGAAAGCGGATTGATATTTTCAAAAATATCTGCCGAAGGAATAAACTCATGAACTACTTCGGGTTGTTTAAAGAAAATATAGTAAGTAGCGAAGAAAACAATGCCTAAAACAAGCAGCCAGATAATAAAATTGAGGAAACCAAAGCTTTTTTTACCTTCTTCGACAATAATAGCCATAGATTACTTAGGTTGTCCTTGATAATAAGTTACGACTTTTAAGCTATATTGATAGACATTCTGACCAGGTTTAATCTGGGGGCTAATACCAATCTGTTCAATATCGAAAATTCTAATATTAGATTCTATATTTCTAAGGAGATTCTTGAGATCTTCGTATGTGCCTGTTAATTCAAGATTAAAGATAACCTTACTGATGGGGCGTACAAAGCTAGAGGAGCTGCTCGCCGACCTGTTGTCGGAGGTGTTTTTCCCAGTCGGAGTAGATTCAGAGACTGCAATAGAGCGGACTGAAAGATTGTTGAGCTCAATGAGACCGTTTAATTGAATAAGGGCACTTGGGAGATCGGGTTCGGTGGGGAAAGAAAGCCCAACAGCAGCTTGGGCATTCTGGAGTTCGAGGTCATCAGTAAAAGACTGGATTAGTTTTTGGACCTGGCGGATAGCTACTTTCTTACTTTCAATAAACTCCTCTCTCCCCATGGCTTGCCCCTTAATCGCTTGAATGTCTCGATAGGTCGGCTGAGTGAGATCAAAGAAGATAAGAAAAGCAGCCACAACTAAAACCAGAGCAATAACCATACTGAAAAGTCTTTTGGTGGATTGTTTCATGATTAATGAGAAGGGTTGGTTATTTAGGGTGTAGCTCTTTTTATGAGTTGTGAATTGATTGAAAGGCGAAGCTCAAATTCTTTGAGGCCGTTGGGTTGGGAACTAATACCGCTTAAAATTACTTTGCGAACCTCGGGAAGTTGGTTGAAAATGATGAGCTGCTCACCAAGATCTTCAATGGTTTTAGCAACGCCGCTTAAAGTAATATCGCCTTTAATAGAATCAAAATTAAAATTCGAGTAATAGATGTTAACCTGAGTATTCTTTTCAAACCAATCCAAAAGTGCCGAAGTAAAAATGTGATTATTGAGAAGAGTCTCAAGATTGGCGAGCTGGGAATAAAAGTTAATAATTTTTGTTTGCTCCTGAGGAGAAATTTGCTTGGCAAAGTTATTAATATCTTTATCAAGATTTTCAATTTGAGTATCTAGGTAGGGCTTATAACCATATTGAAGTCCTAAATAAGAGCCGAGGCTCACGAAGAAGAGGAGGCTGGTGAGCATTAGGAGTTGGCCGGCAATGCCCGGCGTTCTAGCTGGCACACGAGCAAGCTGCTCGGTGACTTTTTGAGGAAGAGGCATAATTAAAAGTTATGAGATTTAGATAAACTCCTTAAGAGCAAGGCCCAAGGCAACAGTTAGAGTGGGATTGAGTTCGCTCAAGAGAGGTTCAACGACAGACGGATATTCAAACTTAGTGAACGGAGAAGCTTTGATAACAGGGAAGTTAAACTCTTTCTCAAAATACTTTTCAATCCCAGCTAGATTAGCTCCCCCTCCGGTTATAATAAGTCTTTCGGTATTGTGAGGAGCGAAAAACTGGCTCTGGTAGTTGAATTGAGCCTTTTTTACCTCACTAATTATAACATCCAAAAAAGGCAACATTATTGTGGATAATTCATAATTAGGGCCGATATTAATGATGCCGTGTTCTTTTTTAAGTTCCTCCGCGCGAAGAGGGTTTACATTGAGACTAGATGCCAGGGCTTGAGTTAAAGAAGAACCGGCATAATCACTCTGAGAAGCAAATTTGAATTGCCCTTTATCAAAAAACGCGACACTTGAAGAGCGACTACCAATGTCGACAACAATGGTGGGGGTTTGGTCGGAACCAATCAAAGAGCGACCAAGGCTTAAGCTTTCGATTTCTAATAATTTAAGATTAAGTCCCGCGCCCTTGAAAATAAGCTGGTATTTTTTAATAAGTTCTTGAGGAACAGAAATAAGTAGGACTTGCTGATAACGAAATCCCTTGTCATCTTCTCTTTCCCCTACTTTCATCCAATCAATAGCAACTTCAGAAATAGGCAAAGGAATGTATTGGCGCGCTTGAAAAGTTAAACTTTTCTCAAGCTCGTTTTCCGGCATTTCAGGGAATTCAAAAACAGAAGTAAAAACTGAGAAGATGGGCAGAGAAGCCAAGACTGTGGTGGTGCCGACTTTCATTTTGGCGGTGATGGCCTTAAGTAAATCTGTAGCATGTTCACTAAAAAGCTTAAGACTAGAAGTCTGGATGACGTCGTTGGACCGAAGGAGATGCCCGCTTGATTGAAGAAAGCCGTAATTAACAACTCGAGGAAGTTGTTCGCCTTGTTTAACTTCAACAACTTTTATGTTGGTAGTGCCAATATCAACCCCCAAATAAGAAGGGAAAACTTTCTGTTTAAGGGACTTGAAGGGGTTAATCATTTCTGATTTATTATATCATAGGTAGCCTCTTATTTTACCGCGCCAATGCTCCGAGATATTTTAGATATAATTTTCCCTCAAAGCTGCATAAACTGCGGCGGAGAGAGTTGCGTCGAGAAAGTAATTTGTAAAAAGTGCTTAGACGAAATAGTGGTAAATAAAAATCTTTTTTGCGGAGAATGTTCAGCTAGGCTCCCAGAGGGCAAGAAAATTTGCCACCGGGAATGCCCGTATATTTTAGGAGCGGCAGGAAATTATCAAGATGAAGCTCTAAGAAAGCTAATTTTAAACTTCAAATTTAGAGGGGTGAAAGAGGCGGGCGTAATTTTATCAAGGCTGATAACGGATTATGCCAAACAGATTAACTGGTCCTGGGGAGAAAATTTGGTGGTACCAATACCTCTTGCGAGCCGAAGGGAAAAAGAGCGGGGGTTTAACCAAGCTCAAGTAATAGCTGAGGCCTTCGCAAAAAAGATGAGCCTAGAGACAGAAATAAACAATTTAATAAGAACCAAAAACACGAAACCTCAAAATGAAATAAGCGACTATGAGGTAAGAGCCAGTAATATTAGAGGCGCTTTTTTGGTTAAGCGATCGGAGAGGTTCGATAAAAAAACTGTCGTTCTTGTTGATGACGTTACAACCTCCGGTTCTACTTTGTATGAGGCAGCTTGCGCTTTAAAAGAATCGGGGGTGAAAAAAGTTTTAGCGCTGACTGTTGCAAAAGCTTAATTGACACTATAGGGCAAGAACTAATCAAGTTACAGATAGCTAGTTTTTAAGACATTTTCGTGGTAAACTTCCACACTGAAGATGGAAGAAGTTTTTATTTCGTGGCAAGCCCCAGAATTTGAGCACCGTGAAAAAGGGCCGGCTTGGTATTGGCTTTCAATGTTGGTCGCAATTGGAGTAATGGCTTTGGCTTTATGGCAAAAAAATTTTCTTTTCGCTGTTTTTGTAGTGATAGCGGAAGTTTTGTTGGTAATCTGGGGCGACCGGAAACCTATTTTCATCGAGATGAAGCTGAGTAGAGAGGGATTGCAAATCGGAGAGGATAAAATTTATAACTACCAAGACATGGAAAGTTTTGCATTAGATCAAAAACATGAAAGCGAATGGGTGGGTATGGTTTTAAAATTTAAACAAATCATAAGACCAAAAATAAAGATTATGCTACCAAGGGTTGATCTTAAAAGGATCGTTGCGAATCTTAGCTCTCTCGCTCCAGGCGTAAAAGAGGTCGAGCTCGAAGAGTCATTGACAGATACCGTAGAAAAGATTATTAGATTTTAAGTTAGGCTGAGGCGAGCCCTCATAGTTCAACGGACAGAACACAAGATTGCGGATCTTGAAATCGAGGTTCGATTCCTCGTGAGGGCACCAAAATCTATGAGAGCGTTAATTTTTATACTTGTTATAATTGGCGTGCTACTTATATTATTTTTCGCGCCGTTATTCAGGCGAGGGGTTGAGCCTCAAAATCTTAAACAAGACATCAAAATCTACGACACCCAAGGAAAAAAACCAACTCCTCAAACCAATGGAATTGGAGACCAAAATACAACCACGATTACCGGAGAGATTCCAACACATAAGACGCCGGTCGACAACCGTTCTGGTTTTATGCCAAGAGACTTTAGAGGGCCAAACACCCCTCCCTCGGTTCAAGGCCCAACTGGCCCACCGCCGGGATATTAAAAGCGCAACCTCTTGAGAATTTAGAAGATAGAATAGAAAAACAAAAAATTGTTCTGCGGGTATCGTACCCCGATACTAAAACTTCAGCAGCGTAAACTACTAGCTCTCTAAAAGTTGAAGTTTAGTACGGGGCGAGAGTGGTTATAAACGTTTAGACTTGTAAAATATTTACAGTTAAGAATAATTAGTTTATTACGCGGGTATCGTATAGCGGCTATTATACTTCCTTGCCAAGGAAGAGATACGGGTCCGACTCCCGTTACCCGCTCCAGTATTGAAACGAATTAGTTTTGACGAAAAACCCGAAAAATCCTATAATAAAGCAAGTTACCTAAATTGCGGGTAACTATTTATTTATTTATTCGTTATCTATGTTAGACGCCGAGAAATCTTTAGTTAAGGGCGCCGTGGGAGGTGAGGCCTCAGCTTTCGGCCTCCTTTATGATTATTATCAACCGAAAATATATCGGTTCGTACTCATGAAGGTGGGCCGTCGTGAGGAGGCTGAGGACCTCACTCACCAAGTATTTTTGAATGCTTGGCAGAATATAAAGAACTATGAAAGCAGGGGTTTCCCTTTTTCAAGTTGGCTTTATCGAATTGCCAGAAACCAGGTAATCGATTACTACCGAGCGATAAGAGACGAGGTACCTATCGAAGAAGTAAGCCCCGAATCTTTCGCAGTGCCAGCCTCTGTCCATATCGACTTTGATAAGGGAGTAGAACTTAGAAAAATAAGATCGGCTATCCAACTACTGGATCCTGTTTATCAAGATGTTGTGATTATGAGGTTTGTTGAAGATTTATCGATAAAAGAAACAGCAGCGATTCTAGATAAGAGCGAAGGGTCAATAAAAGTAATCCAGCATCGAGCTATAAAGAAACTGAAAACATTAATAAGTTAAAAACTATGGACGTATTGGAATTATTAAAAGAATTTAAGAAGATTGAACCCGACAAAAATTACACTCTAAAATCAAAGATGGAGATTTTGGGTGCAATCAGCAACGAAAAGAAGCTGTGGAGTTTTATGTGGCCCAGTCTGCGCCTCAGCACTGCAACTTTAATCACTGGATTTTTGATCATGGTAATTTTCGCGAGTTTTTCAATTATAAAGTTTTCTGCTCCGGTTAAATTCTCAAGCCTTGATCCTATTAGTCTAAAAGCAGAAGCAGAAGCTATTGATATCCAAATAAATTTAGCTAAATTAGGCTACGAAAACCCAGTCAGTATTGTTAACCAGACGACAACGGTAAAGATTGGGGATCGTAAAAACGAGAGCGGAATACGGAATAGCAATCAGGAACAAGTTTTATCTAAAACAAGTGAAGCTACGGAACAAGAACAGCCTCCCTTGTCTATCGACGAAACGTTGAGGATTTTGTCTCGATAGATGCAATGAAAAACCAAATGAAGTTGGCTAAGGGATTAGTCTTTTTTGTCTTCGCAGTTTTGGTCGCCGTGATCAAGGTTCCCGGAGTTTATGGGAATACTTTAAGCTACGACTGCAACTTTCAAAACGATTTGAAATCTCTTGAACAAGTTCAAGCCGATACAAACTCTGAATACTTAAAACAAGTACGCACCGAAGCAGAAATTAGAAAAAGTATTTTGAGTAAAATCATTAATTGTTCCATCCAGGAAGTGGATGCTTTGCGTTCAAAATTAGATGAAGTAAAAATTGCTGACAAAGATATGTCTCCCTTAAAAGCGCAATTGTTTACAGATTTGGACGGAGTAATTGATTACTACAAAAGCGAAACACAGCAGATTTCTAATTTAGGCATTCAGGGTAGTAAGAACCTGGCAAAAGAACTTTTGGATTGGAGAGTAGGAAATTACAGTTACTTAGCTGGACGAGTGGTTAATTTCATCACGTGGTCCAACAACCAAGACTTAGTTAGAGTAGCTGAAAATCGTTTAACCAGTATCAAAATTTCTTTCTTGAATCTAAAAACAGAAGATGAAACGATTAACGAAACCATAAAAGAGGCGGAGTTTAATTTAAAGTCGGCAAAAGTTCTAAATCAGGCGGCAAGGCAGGCGATGCAGGAGTTTCAGCCACCAGAAATAGTACTGGATAAGATAAAGGATTCATTAGATGGATTAGCTCTGGTTTATAAAAAATTCTTTGAGATCAGTGAAATAGCAAACAAAACACTGCCATAGAAGGCAGTGTTTTGTTTTTAATCTTTGGAAAGCTTATTACTGGACAGCCTCTTTTAGGACTTTACCAGCTCGGAATTTGGGTCGGATGGAGGCAGGAATGTGAATTTTCTCTCCAGTTTTCGGGTTTCGCCCTTCACGAGCGGCCCTTTTAGCTACCCGGAAAGTGCCGAAGCCGGTGATGGTTACATCCTCCCCTCTTCCCAAAGTTTTAGAAATGGTGTCAAAAACAGCTTCAACAGCTCGTTGGGCAGAGGCCTTAGTCTCCATGCCGGTGGCTTTCATTACAGCCTCGACTAATCCTTCTTTGGTCATTTTAATAAGAAGTTAATACGGCTCGACCTTTCTTAGGTTGATTTTATTATAGCAAATTCAAGGAGAAATCAAGCAACAGGCATAATTGTAGTGAAAAGAGCGCAAAAAGCAAAACGACCAGAAGGAGTCGAACTTGCCAGGATGTTTTCCCCGCTAAATAATCTGATGCTGGTTGGAGGCGAAGGTGACGGCTTTTTTAATGTCGTCGGTGCCGGAAATCCATCTTAAAATTCGGGACATTCCGAACCCACAACCGGCGTGAGGTACCATTTTTTCTTTAGATTTATTGATGTACCAAGCAAAGTCGGCAATGCTCCCGCCCATGCCGAGTAGGCGCTTATACATTTTGGAATTCGTGAGACGATAGACCAAAGTTTCGGGGTCATCCACGCGGGCGGCAGAACCGACGGCCTCCCCCGCTATGGGCAGGATAAGATCGGCGGAGAGAACCAACCCGGGGGTTTCTTTGTCTGGCAACATGTTGAAGAATTTTTCGACTTCGATTTCACGCCCGTGATCCCACATCGGGTCGGGGTAGCGAGTGATGAAAAGCGGATGGTTGTCGTACATTGCGATAAGCTCGGCTTCCTTTTTAGAATTAATGTCGTCGCCCCAGTTGAGACCTAATTTTTTGACGGCTTCGGTGTAAGTGACTTTCGGGAAGACAGATTTAACTTTGGCGAGGCGCGTGATGGTGGCCTCGGTTAACCCTAACTCTTTTTGTTTTTGAGCTGGAAGTTTTACCAAGTCGTGAGCGATGTGATAGACGAACCCCTCAATTCTTTCCAGAAGTTGGTCGAAGTTGCCGGCGAATTCGATTTCCATCATTTGAAATTCGGTGAGATGTCGATTATCACTCCCCGGCTCGGCTCGGAAGCTGGGACCCACGCAATAGACTTTGCTTAAATATGGCACGAAGGCTTCAAGGTAGAGCTGGCCGGTTTGAGCGAGATAGGCCTGATGTTTTTCGGGATGACCGAACCAAGTGAAATCTTTATTAGAACTCACTTCGAAAAGCGTGTTGACGTTTTCGCAGGCGCCAGAGGCGCGGACGATTCTCGGGGGAAAGATTTCGACGAATCCCTCCCCTTCAAGATAGTTGCGACCGGATTTGAATACTTGCGCTTCAAGTAGCGCGGTGGATAATTTATCCTTCATGTTTTTGGTTTTTATTTTTTCCGGTGGACGAGACCGGATTTTTTTGGCTAAAAAAATTCCCCGCTTAACGGGGAATTTTAAAGTCAAAATTGAAAATATGGCGGGCCCTTTGGAGGCCATCTCCGAAATGATGAGTTTTCTTTCGAATCGCCATTGGGACCAATATTACTCCTAGCTAAGAATGGGTCAATGTGGATAACTCTCGCTCGTATTCCCCTTTTGGGAACCGGCGTTGTGATTGCTACAGCGGCAATCCCCCACCTGCATCTCCCTCGCCAGATTTTGTTTTGCAAAAACCAAGCTCTGGC
>JAKALK010000005.1 GCA_021813155.1 bacterium | reverse complement strand
ACTAGTCTGAAGTACAATAATCCTTAGGAAATGGGCCGTTCGCCCATTGGCGTCTCGGTTGTCTGGGAGAGCCGCTTTCCCAGTAGCGGGGGGACTCACCACCTAAACGAGACTCCGCAATCCAAAAAAGAGAGAGGATGGCCAGCCTAACATACGCGCGTTCATCGCCGTCACTGATTAGGAGTGTCCCCTCTCTCGTTCATTACTCTAAAACCCACCGGGGTCTATTTTTTTCTTAAGTATTTACCCTCCAAAAAAACTAGTATAAAATTTTAGAAACCTCATAATCTTTAAACCACGCCTCAACAATCAAATAACTGCCCCTGAAGTAAGAGTTCTGGATGAAAAAAACGAAAGCCTTGGCATAATGAAGTTAAGTGACGCCCTTAAATTAGCCAACGAAAAAGGCGTCGACGTAATAGAAGTAGTTCCAGGCGCTACTCCACCAGTTACCAAACTCATCAGCTACGACAAGTATCGCTACCAAAAAGAGAAGGAGCAAAAAAAAGAAAGGCTGGGACAAAAAACCGCCGGTCTTAAACAAATTCAAATAAGCGCCCGCGCCGCCCAAAACGACCTCTTAATTAAGGTGCACCAACTCGAGAAATTTCTCAATGAAGGCCACCCGATTGAAATCAATATGCGCCTTCGGGGACGCGAAAAGTACAATCGAGACTGGGCTCGCCAAAAACTAGAGGCGTTTCTTAAAATGATCCCCGTTGAATATAAGATTGTCAGCGAACCCAAATTCGGTGGCAGGGGCATGCTTGTCCAAGTAGCTAAAAAATAAAAACCTTGCCAAATTTAAGGAAAGCAGCTAGAATCTCTAAACTCCTATGGCCAACAAAACTTCCAAAACAATCTCCAAACGTATTAAAATAACGAGACGCGGAAAACTCATTCGGAGACCTATGGGAGTTGACCATTTCAAAACCACAAAAACAAAAAAGACAAGGAGGCAAAAGAGGAGACCGAGATCCCTAACTTACCCAGCTAAAAAAATAACGCAACTCCTAACATACTCCAACTAAAATCCCATGCCCAGAGTCAAAAGAGGTACTATTGCCCACAAAAAACGAGAAGCGCTTCTCAAACGCACTAAAGGTTTCCGATGGGGCCGTAAATCCAAAGAGCGCGCCGCTAAAGAAGCCCTACTTCACGCTCTCTCAAGAAAATTCCGAGGTCGCAAAGAAAAGAAAAGAACCTCTCGCGCCCTCTGGAACGTTAAAATCAACACGGCCTCCCGCCTCGAAAACATCAGCTACAGCAAACTCATTGCTGCTCTTAAAAGAAATAAGATAAAGCTCGACAGAAAAATCCTCGCCGACTTAGCCGAACACGAACCTGCTGTTTTTAAGAAAGTTGTAGAAAAAGCGATTTCCTAGGAAATCGCTTTTTCTCTCCTCAATAACCTTATCTTTTTCTCCTCTCCCCACCGGTAACCCCCCATCCTACCATCTCCCCTAACCACCCGATGGCACGGCACTCCCTTACGCATCCCTCCGCAACGGTTCAAAATATTCCCAACCGCCCGATAGGCGCGCGGACTACCGGCTCGCCTGGCTACCTCTTTATAAGTTAGAGTCTGCCCTTTGCGAATTCGCCTGACGACCACGATAACTTTTTCCTTGAAGGACTTGTTCTGAGCCATGTCGAAGAAAATCATAAGTGTTTTTTAAGACTTTTTGGCTGTCTTTATACCTCCCTAAAATTCTCGTCGCTTCTCGGTATAAAAACCAGCCATATCCCTGATGCTCTTTTGAAATTTTAACCCTTGGCTCGGTTGTTTCAGCCAAGTAGAAAATAACAATCTTAAAAATTGCTTTGCCGTTCCGTTTAAAACTAAAACGCTCGTAGGTTTTAAAATTTCGCACCAGCCGCAAATCGCGGCCAGCCAAACCAGTTTCCTCCCTCGTCTCGCGGAGCGCTGCCTCAAAACTCCTCTCTTCATTCTCAATCTTTCCTTTTGGGAAATTCCAATAATTGTGGCCGTGATACAAAATCAAAAACTTCGGCCCTTCTTGAGAGCGCCGATACACCACTATCCCCGCCGAAATCTCCTTTCCCATACTATTGGTTTATGTTTGCTGGAGTGTGATCCATCAGTATTTTCTCGACACTTTTTTTCCTAGGCAATACAAGCGCTGGCGTCATAATCAGAATAAAAGCCGAAAGCATCGAAAAAACTCCAGCCAAAATAAACACCCCAGAAAAACCCAAAAATTTTGCAATTACTCCCCCTAAAAAACCACTTATTCCGGCTGAAAGCCCCGCCACCGTACTGTCGAGAGACCAATCAAAAGAAACCCGATCCTTATCAACGTGACGGGAAAAAATTGCCGACCAAGCTGGCACGTAAAGAGCAAAAGCAATTGCGTGCACTCCTTCTACTAAATACAGCTGCCACGTCTCTTTAACAGCAGTAAAAGAAAAAGCAGCGAGCGCCCCGATAAACAAACCTAAAATCAAAGCCCTAAAATCATCAGCCTCACCCTGTACCCTGTCTAAATAATTCGCCACCGGTAGTTGCAGGAGTGATTTCAAGATCCAATAAACAGCCGCCGCAATACCCAAGGTCACTAAAGTCGCTCCCCTAATTTTTCCTAAAACATATATCGAAAAAATAGGTTGCACCAACCCCCAGCCGGCCAGAAGGGCAAGATCGGCCAATATGAAATACTTAACCAAGCGCCCAACCTTGAGATCGACGTTAATCTTAATCTTCATTGCATTTACCTTTATTCTAGCTTTTATTAAAAAAGGTGGGAAGGATTCGAGCTTTAAAATTCTCTTCTAAAACAGTGACACCGCGTCAAATTTTCATGATTTTAATCTCCTCTCCCTCTGCATCAACTTTAAATTTCCCCCCCCTTATCACCTCCTTCCTAAGGATTTTTTCGGCTAAAGGGGCCTTGATCTTATCATCAATTACTCTCTGAAGCGGCCTAGCGCCGAATGCCGGATCATAACCCAATCTTGCAATCATATCGACCGCCGAATCTCCAAATTCCAGGAAAATCCCCTGTTCTCGCAAGTTTCTGCTAAACTCATTTAGATTTAAAACCGCAATCTTCTTTACGTTTTCCTTAGACAAATTATCAAAAACCACAATCTTCGAAAAACGATTTAAGAGTTCCGGTTTGAAAACATCGGTCAGTTTTCTCTTTAAATATTCCCCAATTTCAGACATTTTCTGTCCAGCCCGCATCGCCTCGTTAATTATATCTGAATGCGCATTGGAGGTAGCGATAATAATTGTGTTTTGAAAATCCACTGTCCGACCCAAATTGTCCGTTAATCGTCCATCATCAAAAACCTGCAAGAATAAATCAAGGATATCCGGATAGGCTTTCTCGAATTCATCTAAAAGAATAGAGGCGTAGGGTTTTTTAAGAATTGCATCGGTAAGTGCCCCGGTAATCTTTCCGTCTGGCGAACCAATAAATCTATAAAAGCTTAACTTGTCTTGATATTCAGTCATATCGAACCTTACCATCGAATCTTTCGAACCAAACATAATTTCCGTAAGAATTTTTGAAAGTTCAGTTTTACCAACTCCGGTCGGTCCAACAAACAAAAAGCTGGCAATTGGTTTCCCCGGCTTCATAAGCCCACTCCGATACTCGCGCAAAACATTACTCACCGCCACCACCGCTTCCTCTTGGTTAATAAGGCGCTCATGAATAATAGACTCTAAATTGAGTAACTCTTGAGCTTCGTCTCCGCCCACTTCTCGAATCGGAACATTTACTCTTTCCTCAACCGAACGCATCACTGCCTCCGCCCCTACAACCCTCTCTCCGCGCCTCTTAGCTTCTGAGAAGGCGCTCTTCAGCAGCTCATCAGCACTCGAAGGCAAAAATTTACTCGTAAAATACTTCTTAGCCAAAATCACTGCTTTCTTTATAGCTCCAAAGCTCACTAATATTCTCGACCCCCTCTCTAAAATCATACTTTCGTAAACCAAGATTTTTTCCGCTTCTTCCTGGCTAACCTCATTCACCCTAACTACTTCAAAAAGACCGAGAATGTCGCTGCGCGTTTCTACTGCTTCCTTAAATTCTCTAGGATAAGTAGCCCCAATTACCGGAAAGGCATTATTCTTAATAATCGGCACCAGAGCGTCTGCCGCCGAAAGGTAGGCCGCGCCAGAAGTTCTCGTCAAATTATGGAATTCAGGAATATAAAGAATTATATTGCCAGCCGCCACAATCTCATCCACTATCCGCTTCAATCGAGCCTGAAGTTCGTCTTGAGCCGCTCCCGCAGTCACTTCGCTGATTTGCAAAAGTACCAGTCTTTTATCGTAAAGAGCTTCAGGAATTTTGTCCTTCGATATCTGAAAAGCCAAATGCGAAACTATCGTTTCCTTGCCAATTCCCTCTTCTCCCACTAAAAGAGCGTTGGGATTAACCGGACGGGCCAAAACGTCTTCTAATCTATCGTATTCAGATTGATGGCCCACTAAAAACCCCACCTCTTCCTTCCTAGCTAAATCGGTAAGGTCAAGACTATATTTATCGAGATTAGGAGTCGGACGACTCGTCCAGGCCCGGTTTATCACTCTATGCCTAATTCGCTGGTGGACCCCCGGCACAAATCCTCCTAAGGTTGTAGGCAGCCCCCGTAATCTCGAAAATTGACTTTTTAGAGAACTAAAAATTAACGCTTTTTCTAAATCCCCCTCGCTAATCGAAAAAATTTCAAACAGCCGACCCACGTATTCATCCTTAAGCGCCGGGAGCGCCGAAAACAAATCACTCGGCTCGATAAACTTGTGCCCATTTTTGCTCGCTCCTAGAAAAGCGGCCCGAGCTAAAGTCAGCATCCATCCCTCGCGCTCTTCAGGCGTTGTCGCGACATTAGCGTCTTTCAAAAAATCCGCGAGTTTGTGCTCGAATTCATCGGGCGGCACATCCATCCTAAGTAATCCCTCTTTAATATTTCGCACTCCTAAAAGCTCGCGTAGTATTTCCAAGGTAAAATTTGTCTTACTAATCAGGCTTCTATCTAAAGCTTGTTCTATCACTCCAAAGGCATCAGGATTAAAATATCGAGCCAGATTCACCCGCCCTCGAGACGGCATCTCAAAAAGAGGACGGTCGGCTTCTCTGGTATGCCACAAATAATCTAGAAAAAACAAAGCTAGTAATATTCCTAAATAAAATAATCGATCTACTTTAAGGAAAATCAAAACTAAAGTGGCCGCTAAAAGAAAAACGTAACTGGAATAACCAATCACCCTCACCATCAACCTCCCCACGACAGTCATTTTGAGTCTAGGATCAGAAAAATAAACCTCGCGTTCCGCCACTTGAGTATTCATCGTAAACTCTTATTTAAAAGCCCGACCACCAAAACAACAGGCAACGCTACCCACACAATGTAGATAGCTAAAAACAATAAACCCAAAACAACATAAACAAACAGCCCGATCAACAAACGACCCGATCTAAAAAAAATCCCCAGAATCCGACCCACTACTGAGTAGTCCTTGTAAAGAGGTTGAAAAAAATACCGAAGAGTTATTTTAAAAGCCAAAGTCCTATCCACCCTTTCCAGAAACGAAACAAAGTAGTGAGCAAACTTACGCGAGCCATGAACGTACCAGTGGTGAAAAAAATCCCCTATTCTCCAAAAAAAACGCTCGACCAAATAAACCAGAGCCACATTCATTAATCTCATTATAAGCCCTAAAGATGCAATCCCCAACTTTTAAAAAAGTCTGGCTTGCGGCTTCTTTTTAAGACTTTCGGGTGGTATCGCTTTTGGTATCAAAACAAGATTATTGCCCGCCACGATATCCGGCAACTTTTTAAAACTCGCTTTGAGCTCATTTAAAACTTCGGTTGATCTTAAAGCTGCCGCCGGATGGTAAAGTGGCACAACTAGCCGCCCGTCTAATCTAAAAACTTTTCCTTGATCTCGCGAAATTTTCGCCTCTGGCAGAAAATAATTCATCGAAAACCTCCCCAGTGGGGCAATCACTTTCGGGTCAATAATTTCAATCTGTTTTGCTAAATATGGTTTATAAGCTTCAATCTCTTCAGGAAGCGGATCACGATTCTCCGGCGGCCGCCGCTTAACAATATTAGTGATATAAACCTCCTCTTCTTTCCATCCAATCTCCCTAATCATCGTTCGTAAAAGTTGCCCCGCCCTTCCGACAAACGGCCGCTTTTGTTGGTCTTCATGAAATCCCGGCGCCTCGCCAATAAACATCACCTTGCAATCCGCGCTCCCCTCCCCAAAAACTAAATTCGATTGACCAAAAAGCGGCAATTTTCGATCTGCCTCTAATTCTTCTTCGAGCTTTTTTAGCTCCGTAATTTTATCCATTACTTTTAAAAACCAACAATTCTTGTCATATTATAAGTAAAATGATAATTTTTAACTAGCGAAAAGGAGGCATCATGAAAAATGTCGCCGGTACTGGACCCTACGGCCAAATTCGCTCGCTAACCATTAGTATTAATAACGATCAGGCTTATTTAGACAACGCACCTCTCGGACCAATCCAAAAAAAACGGCTCGCCGAAGCAATCGAGAGGATGAGAAAAGAGCGAAAACGGATTCGTGCCACTCTCAAGAAAACTTCCAAAAAGTAGTCTCTCCGAACCACCGATTCCACCAGGAGGAAACCGTGACAGAAAATGGCAACCGAAAACCCAGACTCCTAGTCTGCATTGATTGCGAAGAAGAGTTCGTTGTTACCGCATCCTTCGACAAATCCGGGCAATCCCCGAAGCGTTGTAGGCCCTGTCAAACGAAATACGAAAAAGCCCACCCCATTCCGCCTCCGGCGCCCAAGTAACAACCCAGCCCCCGTCCCAGAACGGACACAACGAAAGCCTGCTTCTTGCCCAGGAAGTGGGCTTTCTATTACTAAAATCTAAAACTAAAAAAATGTGCCCTCAGCAGGAATTTCACCCTCCTAAGTTTTGCAGCGCAAAATTTAGGAGGGCGAACCTGCACCACCTCCCTGCCTGCCGGCAGGCAGGCTTCGGAGGGAGGTATGGCACCTGCCCCGCACTAAATTCGCCTTACTATCTTTGTGTCCCCGGCGAGAGTCGAACTCACATCTCCGGCTTCGGAGGCCAGTGTTCTATCCATTGAACTACGAGGACAAATTTCAGTGTTGGGGCCTGCCCCGTGCTAAAATTTGGATATTTTGGAGAGTTCATCTCTTCCAAATTTTCAGTATCGGGGTCCGTTCCCTACCCGCCGTAGCCTAAAGCGAAGGCGGGAATAATGAGGGCTCCCCGCTATCTTATTACAAAATAATAAACTTCGTAAACCGCCCCTAAAAGAAAAATTGCGGCGGCCGAATAAAAACCCAACTTCTTTAAAAACCCCCTAATCTCAAGCACCTTCCTCCCAACCAACACTATAAAAAAATACTGGAGAGCCAAAAAAACCCCACCGACTAAACCCACTACCTCTGAAAAATTTTTTAATCCCAAAAAAACTAACCCTACCGGTACCGCTAACACCAAAACCAAACTCACTAATCTTGAAAACTTAAGATCCTTTATGGCCAAACTCTCAAATTCTCTTCCAAAGGGTAGGTACGAAGTCGCGATGGCGAAAATCCCGATCACCAAAAGTATCGCCAATTCGTAGCCAGGAAGATTTTGCAATCCTGAAATCGTGTCCGTTGTTATTGAACTCGAGGAGCCCAGTATCGCCAAAACAAAAATCAAATAAATCAGCGCGGCGCCAAAAGTGGCAAAACTAAATTGCCAAATCCTAGTTTTAAAATTAGTCAGCTCCAGCCTCTTTTTTGAAGAATCATAAATCGGCTCGATGGCTGTCCATCCCGCCAGCGCGAAAAGCACCGCTCCAAATGGCAAAAATAAATTGCTACTGCTGAAAGCTTGGATTTGAACCGGAGTCGAAAGCGGTTCGGCTTCTAATAAAAGAAATATCACCGCTCCCGCAAGAATCAGTCCAGCCCAGACTTCAAGACCGATCATCCGACTCAGTTTAAAAAATAATGGCAAAGACACCAAAATCCAAAAAACAATTATACTCAAATTCTCCGCCATTCCCGGGAAAACCAATCTCAAAAAATGACCTCCCAAAATCAGATAAGCCACCATAGCCAGCGTTATCCCTCCAATAATAGTCGTCGCTCCCAATCCGAAACCCAAACTACCAAAATTTTCCCTGACCAGCATAAGCAGCCTCTTCGTCTTACCTGTTTTCACTAAAACCCTCCAATATATAATGTGCACCGCCACCATTAAACCCGAAAATATCAAAAGATAAAAAACAGAAAGCGCCCAGCCCGCCTCTTTGAAAATATAAGGCAAAGCAAAAACACCCACACCCACCGTGGTTGAAAAAATCAACCCCAACTCTTGGAAAAAAATTTTCAGACTCATCCCGCAAAAACTCGAATGCTACGCCTCAAAAACTAAATCCCCTTCTCGGACTTTATCTTTCACCCTTATCCCCACTTCTTGTCCTTTCTTGGCTTCTTTAATCGGCTTATGGTCAAACTGCATAGAATCAATTTTCTCCTCGAAGTTCGTCGTCGCCCCCTTAAAAGAAACTTTAGCTCCGACTCCGACTACCTTTTTAAACTTAACAATCGCCACGCCAATATTGGAATAAAAGTGGGTCACTTCCCCGATAGGTTTTGGTTCCGCCATAGTTTAAAAAACTTAAGCGACCTTTGCTTTCCTGAAAATTCACCAAACTCAAGAAGGTGAATTTCCTAAATTTCCTCTTCTTTTTCTATCAAATCCACCACTTTATCTAAAAGCTTTGACGGATCACTATCAAAAACAACTTTCCCTTTGCCGCGATGAGATTTCTGAAGAATGTCTTCCATCATATCGGCCATACCTCCAGTTTCCGTCAGAACCCCCTGAACCTTTTGATCTTCAAAAGCAATCGTAAACTCATTTAAAGTCCCTAATCTCCCACAAACAGTAACAACCGCATCTGCCGCTCTAGTTAATATCAAATTCCGTCCAGCGTACTCAAAACCAGTATAAACAATTAAATCATGGTAATCAGTCGGCAAGTGATAAGTTTTAATATGAGCAGCTTTCGAGGCAGCGGGGGAAAAACCAATCACAATTCCCCCGGCTTGCTTTGCCCCTTTGGCCGCCCAATACGGTAAACCAGTCGTAGCTCCTGTCACTAAAATCATATCTCTCGCAGCAATTAGCCGTCCTAATTCCTCAGACTTTTCTTCGGCATCAGGCAAACAGTGGCCAGCTTCAGCTGCGCCCGAAACGCAAATTTTATATTTCGGTTGGTAAACTACCGGTTTATGATTAGAACTGTTTTCATTTACTTTTGGCCTCATCATAAACAAATTATAACATCTCTTTGTGCCGCACCTAATCGAAAGCGGCTCTTAAATCAATTCAAAGCTGTCCTGGTACTGCGGCACCTCTGTATGCACCGCTAACTCATCTCGAATTTTTTGTGCCAAGGCCTCGCTCGCTCCTTCCTCTCCTTGAACCACAAAAATTTTTTCCAAACTCATCCGAGCCGGCTTAACCCATTTCACTAATCTAGGCTGATCCGCATGAGCTGAATATCCGCTAATTACCCGAACCCGACATCTCACTTCCACTTCCTCTCCCATAATTCTAACTCTTTTTGCTCCTTCTAAAATCTGCCGCCCTAGCGACCCCTTCCCTTGATAACCAACAAAAAGAATCATATTTTTTGAATCTCCAAGATAACGAAGCTCGTGGTGTAAAATTCTTCCGCCGTGAGACATACCCGAACCAGCAATAATCACTTTTGGCGGTTTTACCTCATTTATCATCTTTGATTCTTCGGTTGTCAGTGTAAAATGAAGACCCGGAAAATCTAAAATGTCATCACCGCCCTTTATCATCTCTCGTACTTCTTCTTTAAACTCTCGCCGATATTTTTCGTAAATCTCCGTCAAATGAATTGCAAGCGGGCTATCAATGTAAACGGGCACCTTAGGAATCCGCCCGTTCTCAATAAGCTCATTTAACTCAAAAAGTAATTGTTGCGTCCGCTCCATAGCAAAAGCCGGAATCATTAAAATTCCGCCTTTTTTTATTGTTTCTTCGATCGCGTCCTCCAACTCCTCCCGTCTCTCGTTTGTACCCTCATGAACCCTGTCTCCATAAGTCGACTCAATCACACAGTAATCTGCCTTGGGTATCTCTTCGGTTTCTTTGATAATGGGGGCTGGATAGTTGCCCAAATCCCCAGAGAAAACAATTGTCTTACCCTCTGAGGATATCTTTATAAAAGCTGATCCTAAAATATGTCCAGCGTTAAAAAATTCTGCCGTCACTCCATTTAAATCCAGTTTTTTATGATAATCCACTCCCTCCCAAATTTTCATCATCGCCACGACATCTTCTGTAGAATAAAGGAGTGGTTGTCTCTCTCGCTCTGCTTCTTTTTCCAAAATATGTTCCGAATCCACAAGAAGCAACTCTGCAAAATCATGAGTTGGCAGAGTTGAAAAAATCTTCCCTCGAAAACCTCCTTTATATAATTTTGGTAGTAAACCGATATGATCAATATGAGCGTGAGTTATAAGAACAAAGTCTATAGTTTTTGGATCATAAGGAAGCGGCTCAAAATTTTTTCGCTCAGCAAAATGATTCCCTTGATGCAGCCCGCAATCAACAAGAATCTTAACTCCCTGGGCCTCAAGAAAATAGTTAACACCAGTCACCGTCCCCGCTCCACCGTAAAAAGTTAACTTCATATAAAAGTCAGGCCTATTCTACCATCTTTCGAGTTAAACTTAAACCTCCTTCTTTGCCAATAAAGAATGGATAGTCTCTTTCGCTACTTGAACATCGCTCCAAGGTATTCGCTTGCCACAAGCAATATGGATAAAAGGCTCACTCCCTTTCCCGGTAATTACAACGGTGTCTCCATACTGAGCCAAACCAACTGCTTTCTCAATCGCTCCACGTCTATCAAGAATATTAAAAACTTTCTTAGTCTTAATCCCACCTGCAATATCCCTTAGGATATGAGCAGGATCATCATCGTATGGGTCCTCATTTGTTAAAACGATCTCGGAACAAAAACGTTCGGCTACTTCTCCCATTTTCGATCGTTTCCACTTGTCTCTCCCACCACCCGCTGAACCCAAAACACAAATAAGCTTTCCTGCAGACCGCCCAAGGCTGGAGTAAACTTTTTGCAAACTGTCAGGAGTGTGAGCATAGTCTACTATTACTCTAAATGGTTTCTCCAGCACAACTTCCATTCTTCCAGGCAAACCTAAAAAGTTCTCTGCCACTCTTTTAATTTCTATTTCGGTTACCCCTAAGGTTCTTGCCACAACCGCCGCCGCTGCTAGGTTCTCTACTAAAAATACACTAGAAAGTAAAAAGGAATTTTTGTCAATATGCGCCAGCACCTCCTTCACACCGTCCTTTGAAAAATATATCACCCCGCTCTTCTCTAGTGCTGTCGTAAAAAATTTCTCACTGTCATCGTCTGCATTTAAAAAAACTTTCCCGCCACTCTTAATAGTTTTTTCCAAAAATTTAAGTTTAGCTGCTCTGTAATTTTCAAAAGATCCATGAGCTTCAATATGTTCCGGAGCCAAATTAGTCAACACTCCCATCCGCCATCTTATAAATCGGTGGCGAGACATCATAATTCCCTCAGAAGTTACCTCAATCAATGCATATTCACATTTTTCCCTAACCGCTCTTCTCAAAAACTTCTGAATAAACATCCTCCCCGGCATTGTATTATTAGTTAAATTCTTCTCTTCTTCATTGCCAAAAGCAAAATATAAAGAAGAAGCAAGGGCTACCTTTGCTCCTTTCTCTTTCAACATAGCCCTCAGTACTTCGAGAACCGTTGTCTTTCCCTTTGTACCAGTAACACCTATGACAAAAATCTCTCTACTAGGAAACCAATAAATCAAAGCTCCTAGAAAAGCTACTAGAAAATGATAGGCTCGCACTAAAAATTTAAGCCGATAAATAAAATGAAAAAGCGATGTTCGCTTAAAGGCATTCCAGAAAGACATCAAAAGAATAATAACTAAAAATACCTACAAACAAAAATGTTTCGCGCGAAACATTGCCACCAACAAGAAGTTACAAGAGTGGAGAAAGTCGCTATTTACCAGAAAGTAATTTTAGCGCCGCTTTTAGTTTTTGCTCCAAATTATCGCCGGGCTCAACTTTAGCCAGCGCTGCCTTAACCTGATCCTTTCGATATCCTAAACCAGTAAGAGTATCAATAAGATCAGCATCAGACTCCATCTGCGAAATAGTTCTCTCAGCATTATCTATACTTACTTTATTTTTTAATTCCAAAATAATTCGATCTGCCAGTTTTTTTCCTATCCCTCCTGCCTGAATCAAAAGATCCGATCTCCCTCCTTGTATCGCGGCAAGAATCCCTTGAAAATCATTACTGTTCAATATTGCCATCGCCGATTTTGGGCCAACCCCGCTTACCGAGTTCAAAAGCTCAAAAACAGAAAGTTCCTGAATTGATAAAAAACCAAACAAATCAATCCCGTCTTCTCTTAGGCGCAAGTGGGTAAAAAGATTAATCGAATCATCAATTTTTGTGGAGGCTAAAACCCTTCCTAAACAAGACACCTTAAATCCTACTCCCTGGACATTCAGCACAAGGAAATCCTTCCCTAAAAAATTAACCCTTCCAAATAATGAGCGAATCACCACCTCATTATAACTTAAATCAAAACTCAACACACACTAAAAAGTCAGTAAGCTTGGAAAACTTACAATTTAGCTAAAAATTAATGTTTTGCGCTAAACATCACCATTTTAAGCATAAGTCAGTAATCCCATAAAACCTCATTTTTTCACTAAAAGACTAAATTTAATGTTTAGCGCTAAACATTTACTTTGTCTAAAAATGATAAAAGTAGTAACTTTTAATAAACTTGCTCTATTACACAATGTTTAGCGCTAAACATTCACCTCTATTAAAAACCGGGAAAATAGGAGAATTAGCCGCCATCCAGTATCTAAAAGACCGCCACTATAAAATAATAGCTACGAATTACTGGAAGCCATGGGGCGAAATCGACATTATTGCCGAAAGCAAAGATGCTACTATTGTATTTGTCGAAGTTAAGGCAGGAGAATACAAATCCGAAAATGCGGCAAAAATTGCCGCATTTAGCCCAGAAGATCATATGAATAAAAGAAAAATTAAAAACCTAAAAAAAGTTTGCCAAGAGTTCGCTAACAAAAATTCACACTTAATCAACGAAGAAAAAAATTGGCAGATCGATCTGATCACAGTGAAAATTATTCAGAATTCTGAATTGACAGAAGAAAAGAAAAATTATATAATAAAACACTATCCGAACATCGTTAGTTTTTAGTCTGAATTAACTACCTTATAATTTTTATAGCAACAAATTAGCGCTTCAAAATAAAACAATGTCCGGTCATAGCAAGTGGACCCAAATTAAACACCAAAAAAGTATCACCGACCAAAAGCGCGGCCGCCTTTTTTCCAAACTTTTAAACAGCGTTGCCATCGCCGCTCTCACCGATCCCAATCCAAATACCAACATCCGACTTCGAACTGCCATCCAAAAAGCCAAATCCAACAACGTTCCCCAAGAAAACATTGAACGCGCCATCAAAAGAGCGACGGATAAAAACGAAAATCTTGAAGAACTAATCCTTGAGGCCTACGGCCCTGGCGGCATCGCAGTCTTAATTGAAGCTATCACTGACAACAAAAATAGAACTGTGTCCGAGATTAAAAAAATTCTCGGCGATCTAAACTGCAAATGGGCTGAAGTCGGCAGTGTTCGCTGGGCCTTCGAAGAGAACCGAGGAGAAGGAGACAGATGGAAAGCTAAGTTTCCGCAAACACCTCCACCTGACATAGTCGATCAAATCAAAAACTTGACTACTAGCCTAGAAAATCATGACGATGTCCAAAAAGTTTTCACAAACGCCACCTTTTAGCTTCAAATGATTTCTTTAGGCATCGACCCGGGTTATCAAAGAATTGGTTTTGGTATTATTGAAAAAAAGCACGGCGGAGAAATTAAGCTGATTAAAGCCGGGCTTCTAAAAGTTAGAGCAAGAAACATTCCTGAGATCGCTATCGAAGTCAAAGCTGGAATTCAAGAACTAATTTCAACCTTTCATCCTAAAATCGCCGCTCTTGAAAAACTCTATTTTGCTAAAAACCAAAAAACGGCTCTCCGGGTAGCTGAAATGCGGGGCATTATTATGCTCGCCTTAAAAGAAGAGGGGATGTCTCCTTTGGAATTTTCACCGAGTGAAATTAAAGCCGGCATTACCGGCTACGGCGCCTCGGATAAAAAATCAGTCGCTAAGATGGTTAAATTAGTTCTCAAAGAACCAACTCTTCGAATTATTGACGACGCGTCCGACGCCCTGGCTATTGCAATTCTGGCTTCCCAACAAAAACTGCCAGCAACTCTTTGCTAACACAGCTCTAAATTATTTTTCCCCAAAACACCGAATTGACAGATTTAATAATTGCCATATACTTTTCGAAAACTGTTAATCAAAGACTCCCAAAGGTCGGGACAACTTGATGCTCATGAGCACCATAGCTAAAAACATAGAACTTTCTCATTGGGACGAAGATCAAGAAACGGAATCGAACGACTTCGATCTCGAGGAAGGTTTAGATGAAGAAGAATATCCGGAGACAGGGGATAACCCGGACGAAGAAATGCTTGAATAAACTCCTCTTTATCAGATTACTAAAACAAGCCCCGGAAGAACAGGGCTTGTTTTAGTAATCTAAACTGAAATAATTAAGATAATGACCAAAATTAAAAAAATTATTCGCCTCTCTATTTTTCTACTCATAGGTTTGGCCGCTATCGCAGCTATAACTTTTTTCTATCTAGCTCAAACCCTCCCCTCCTTAAATGAAATCAAAAACCGGCAAGTTCCTGAATCAACAAAAATCTACGATCGAACTGGCAAAATTCTACTTTATGAAGTCAGCAGAGGAGAAAAAAGAACTTACATCCCCCTTGCGGATATCCCCGAATCTCTAAAAAACTCTACCCTCGCTATTGAAGACGCTCGCTTCTATGAAGAACCGAGTTTTAGCGTCAGAGGCATCCTGAGAGCCCTTTTGGCCAATCTTTCCCATGGCCGCATCGTCCAAGGAGGATCGACAATTACTCAACAACTTGCTAAAAACGCCTTTCTGTCATCAGAACAAACCCTCGCACGCAAAGCTAAAGAATTCATTTTAGCCATCCAAATTGATCGCCACTACTCTAAAAATCAAATTCTCGAATCCTATTTAAACGAGATTCCCTACGGCCCCACCCTCTATGGCGTCGAAGCCGCAAGCTTAGCTTATTTTGGCAAGTCAGCTAAAGATCTCTCTTTAGCTGAAAGCGCCATCTTAGCAGCTATACCTAAAGCTCCCAGTTATTATTCTCCGTGGGGTACACACCAAAAAGAACTCCAAGAAAGGCAAAAATTAGTCTTAAGACGGATGCTTGAATTGAACAAAATTAATAAGCAAAAATACGAAGCCGCCCTTAATGAAAAAATAATTTTCGCTCCCCAGGACACCAAGGGAATTAAAGCTCCCCATTTTGTAATTTTCGTCCAAGATTATCTGGTCCAAAAATACGGTGAAGACTTAGTCCAGTCTGGAGGGTTAAAGGTTATCACTACTCTAGATTGGCCCCTCCAAGAAATAGCCGAGAAAACTGTTTCAGAAGGGGCAGAGCGCAACGAGGAGCTATATCAAGGCAAAAACGCTGCCTTAGTCGCCCAAGATCCCAAAACTGGCCAGATTTTAGCCATGGTTGGCTCAAGGGATTACTTTGATGCAAAAAACGAAGGGAACTTCAATGTCGCGACTCAAGGCTTAAGACAGCCCGGCTCCGCCCTTAAACCCTTCGTTTATTTAGCAGCCATGCAGGCGGGCTACACCCCAGACACAGTTCTCTTCGACGTTCCTACTGAGTTCGATACCTCCGGCCAACCAGAAAAAAGCTACCACCCCGAAAATTTTGACGGTCGCTTCCGGGGCCCGATCAGCATTCGCCAAGCTCTTGCCCAATCCGTTAATATTCCCGCCGTTAAAACTCTTTATTTAGTCGGCCTCCCAAAAACACTCGAATTAGTTAAAAATTTTGGCATCACCACTCTCGACGATCCTCGTCGCTATGGGCTCTCTCTTGTTTTAGGGGGCGGAGAAGTCAAGTTAGTCGACATGATCGAAGCCTACGCCGTTCTTGCTGAAGACGGCATAAAACATAACCAATCCTTTATCTTAGAAATCAGAGATCGCTCTGGAAATATTATTGAATCTTTTAACGACTCAAGCGAAACCGTAGCGGATCCTCAACCGGTTCGACTTATAAACGACATTCTCTCCGACACCGAAGCTCGTGCCGGCCTTTACACTAGCAGCCTCGCCTTAACCCTCGTCTCTGGTCACGACATCGCTTTAAAAACAGGAACTTCTAATGACTACCGAGACGCTTGGGTTTTTGGTTATACTCCTTCATTGATCACTGGAATTTGGGCCGGCAACAACGACAACTCACCGATGCAAAGAAGGGGATCGAGTATCCTTGCCGCCCTTCCTATCTGGCACGCTTTTATGAGTGAGGCTTTAAAAGACAGGGCTCCTGAAGCCTTCACTCGTCCCGAACCAACCCCAGCTCAAAAGCCCATCCTAGCAGGCAATTATTTGGCTTCAAATCAAGTCCATACTATTCTCTATTACGTTGATAAAGACAACCCGACCGGCCCCTACCCAACCCATCCTGAATCCGACCCTCAATTCCAAAACTGGGAAGGCGGCGTACTCGCATGGGCTCGCAACAATCTGTCGAACTTTTCAAATCTCAACTCATCGCCTGGAATCATTCCTCTTTCTTTGGACCAAAACCAGCCCGTCTCCCCCTTCATTGAAATAAACATTAAAAAACCAAACGTCGGCGAGTTTGTAAATGGCAACACCCTTTCCTTCCAGGCTTCCGTTAAAAGTCCATCTAAGATATCAGAAATCGCGGTTTATCTAAATAAAAGTCTAATTCAAAAGTCCACTCAAAACTTCGGCACTGCCTATGAACTAAATTGGCAACTTACCCCATCCGCCCTCAACCCCCAAAACATCCTCGAAATTAAAGTTTCAACCGAAGACAGAAAACAAAGCCAAAGTAGCGTTATTTTCTACCACTAATCGTGCTCGGCCAACTAAGTTTTCAAAATCGGCATTAGGATGTAAAAGTAAGAGGCCTCTTTAGGAGATCTGATTAAACTAGGCTTATTTTCTTCCTCGTTAACTCCTAGCCACACCTCCTCCAGCTTAAGAACTTTTAATCCATCAAATAAATATCTCCAGTTAAATCCTACTTCGCCGAACTCGCTTTGAATCTTCGCCGGCAAAAGATAACGGTTTTCGCCAACATCACGGCTAGCCGAATAAATCTCTAAGGCTCGCGCTCCCTGTGCCGCCTTAATCTTAACCTCGCTGGTCTGGCTGCTAAAAATTCCGGCCAATTTCAAAGCATTCATTAACTCCTCTCTCTTTACTACAGCCTCAGCCGTAAATTTTTTCGGCACGATCGTCGAGTACTCCGGGAAATTGCCCTCGGAAAGTCGTGAAATAATTTCCCACTGATCCGTTTTAAAAAGTATTTGATTTTGGTCATGATAAATTCTAAGTTGCCCATCTTCCCTAAGTATCCTCATAAGTTCCTGGGCTGTCCTAAGGGGGATAAGGACCCTGAAGCTTTGCGTATATTTAGAGTTAAATTGAGCCGCCCCTAGGGTTTTCTCGGCCAATCTAAAACTATCGGTACCCACTAGCCTTAAGGCATCTAAAGAGAAATCAAGAAGAAGCGAATTCAATTCAGGCCTTAAGTCAGAAAATTGAGTAGCTACTAAAACCTGCGCCAGAGCATCTTTAAAAAGCCCGGCTTCTATCTCGAGGAAATCCTGTTCGTTTTTTACCTTAGGAATAATTGGAAAATCTTCCGCAGGCAACGTCTGAGTAAAAGCCTCGTAATTATCAGTTTTTACTTCCAACTGACCGCCCCTTTTCTCGAGATTGATACGCTCACTTTGAAGATTCCCTATTAAACTCGCGAAAGTAGCAATTGGAACATTTACCTTTCCTTTCTCGATAGTTTTCCCTGAAAGATAATAAGTAATCGCCAATTCCAAGTTTGTCGCCGTCAACTTTATCTTCCCGTCTAAAGCTTCAAGATTTGCGTACTTTAAAACTGGCAGATTTAAATTCTCTCCACCTGCCCTCTCCACCGCACCCAATCCTTCTTTTAAATTTGTCCTCATCACCACCACTCTCATTAATAACTTATTATTAATTAATTTATTATTTATTGATGTTAGTAGTTGTACAACTTTGGGGATAAAAATTTCAATCTCTTTTCCTCCTCTATTTTCAAAGACTTTTTCCTCTTCGTCTTTTCTCTGGCGAAAAAAATCTGTGAGTAACTCAAGAATAACTTCTTACTGATTCTTATTATAAAGAGATTCCTTGATCATAATAATTTTTTGGTTGAAGGGGGAATTCTTATTTATTTCTTGGTTTATTTTCTCAAATGAGTGAATAACAGTGGTGTGATCTCGCCCAAGCTTTTCCCCAATATATGGATACGACATCCGGAGGATATCCCGAAGTAAGTACATTGCCACCTGTCTTGGTTCCACCATCTCTTTCTTACGAGATCGGCCAATCAAGTTAGGAACCTCTGTATGATAAAAATCGGCCACCGCTTTTAGAATTTGATCATCAGTAATTCGCCCCAGGAAACTTTGGGTTGATTTTTCTATAATTTCTTGGGCCGTTTTCTTGTCTATCTCAGTTCCTTTTTTCTCTTGGTAGAATAAAATTTTATTAAGCACCCCTTCAAGTTCACGAATATTGCGTTTTATAGAATTAGCAACTAGGTCTATTACGTGATCCGGCAATTGCCGATTTGAAATTTGGAGGCGATTTTTTATTATTGCCACCCGCATCTCGTATTCTGGGTAACTAATATCAGCAGTCAGCCCACCATCAAAACGAGACCTCAATCTTTCTTCTAAGGTTGGTATTGATTGGGGGGGGCGATCTGAAGAGATGATAATTTGCTTATTATTTTCGTACAAAGCATTAAAGGTGTGAAAAAATTCTTCTTCTGTTTTCTCTTTTCCTCCGATGAATTGGATATCGTCAATAATTAAAACATCGCAGTCGCGATATTTCTTTTTCATATCTTCCATCCGCTTGTTTCGGATCGCCCAAACCACATCGCTGGTGAACTTCTCCGATGAAACATACTTTGGCCTCAACTTGCCCTTATAGTAATTCTTGATTTCATTGCCAATCGCCTGGATAAGATGGGTTTTCCCTAGACCAACCCCTCCATAAATGAAAAAAGGATTATATTTTGAGCCCACTTCGTGGACAATTGCCGAAGCTGCGGCGTGAGCTAACTCATTTGAAGCTCCAACTATAAAAGAATCTAAAGTGTACCTGGGGTTAAGATTGGTGTCCGGATCAATTTTAACCAAATCCAAACCAGCCTGAGTATCTAGTTTATTAAAATCAACCTCTACTTGCTTTCTAGTAAGAGCCTTCGGCTCTTGGTTAGTAACTATAAACTCCAATTTTCGAGCCGAACTATCAAAATTTCTAATTATTCCCAATATATTCTTCTGGTACTTGTTCTCAATCCACTCCTTTGCGAAGTTGTTGGGCAGCGCAATATAAAATATACCCTCTCTCTTGTCAACTAATTGACTATTTTTGAGCCATGTCGCGAAACTAGCCCGCGAGAGCTGAACCTCCATCTCACTTAAAGTTAGCTGCCAAAGCTGGTTCAGATCCATTAGGCTTATTGTAATCACAAATCTAGACTAGTCAAAGTGAACCGGGAGGTCGAGTTGGGGAATAGTTGTTGAAAACTTATTTTACCAATCAGTCAGGTTGATTTTTGGAAATTAAGTGTTAAAATTTACAGAATCAGTTTTTATTACATACTATGTCTCGCACTTATCAGCCTAAAAAAAGAAAAAGAGCCAAAGCTCACGGTTTCCGTTCTAGGCAGAGAACGCCCAGTGGACGACGAGTTCTAAGCCGCCGACGCAGTAAGGGCCGCCGACGCCTGTCGGTTTAGGTTTAATCTTCTTTTAGTTGCTTCTTAAACCCCTTATTCTCAAAGAGAGCCTAAGTCCTCTTCTCCCTGTCTATGATTAGTAAAAAACTTCGCCTCCCTATCTCTTCTTTCCCTAAGAGGGGATACTTTGTTTTTCGTCATTCATTCGGGACTACAAAGGTTATTGGAAACAAATTGAGGTATAATCGTCTCGGTGTTATTATAAGTTCTAAAGTAGAACCCAAATCCACTAAGCGCCACTTCCTTAAGCGCAAGGTTTTGGATACTCTCCAAAAATTGCCCGACTTAGGTAAAGATATTCTGGTGATATTTTCTTCTTCTCCTCCTAAAAGCGACGTCTTGGTCTCTATCAATCACATTTTTAACCAAATTCAAAATGTCTAATCTCTTTCACGTTATCCTCTATCAACCTCTTCTGAACATCTTAATTTTTCTCTACAACACTATCGCTTTCGGCGATTTAGGTGTGGCGATTATTCTTCTCACTATTCTTATTCGTTTAATTCTCTTTCCTATTTTCCAGAAAAGTGCGCGCCATCAAAAAAGGATGCAAGAAATTCAACCCAAAATAAAAAAACTTCAGGAGCAGCACAAAAACGACAAAGAAAAACAGGCGAAAGCCATGCTAGAACTCTACAAAGAACATAACTTAAACCCATTCTCTGGATTTCTCCTACTCCTCGTTCAAATCCCGATCCTAATAGCGCTCTATCGAGTCTTCGCTAAAAGCTTGGCTCCCGAATCTCTTTCAGGACTTTACAGTTTTATCTCTCCACCGCTGCATCTTAATTTTTCCTTTCTGGGCTTGATTAGTTTAGCAGAAAGTAATATCTTGATAGTTGGTTTAGCTGCCTTTTTGCAATATCTTCAAGGTAAGTTAAGCCTAACCAAACCAGAGCCAGGCCATTCTCCTACTCCTGCCGAGAGGATGACTCGAAACATGGTTTTTCTAGGTCCCATTCTGACAATTGTTGTGCTCTCTCGGCTTCCTTCCGCCCTCGGGCTTTTCTGGCTTGTCAGTTCTCTATTTTCAGTCGGGCAGCAATTAATCATCAATCGAGAAACCACTCACAATGAACCCTTGGGAAGAATTCGTCAAAAAACTGATTGAACTAATCGGTTTCCGAGATTTCCGGGTAGAAGTTGATCAAACCACCGAGCGTGGGTTGGTTTTTATTTACGATAACCCCTCTCTAATTAAAGAAAGCCTCCCCGTTTTTGTAGAAAGCGTTAATCATTTTATTCAGATGATTGCTCGCAAAAATAATCAGCCGCCCGTCTTTTTTGATTTTAATAACTATCGACAGGAACGCGAGAATCTAATTACTGAATTAGCTAAGGCGGCCGCTAAAAAAGTCTTAGCTACTGGCGAAGACATTTCGTTGCCGGTTATGAATTCTTATGAACGGCGCCTGGTCCACCTTGCTCTAGCTGTTCATCCTGATGTCAAAACCGAGAGCAGCGGCCTCAAAAAAGAACGCCACGTTGTCATTAAGCGTCTTAAAGAGTAAGCCGAGAGTCTTCTTTTATAAAGTTAAGGCGTACAATCTCTGATTAGCTCGATTAACGAAGTAGATTTTTTGGTTGCTGATTTTAAGCTGGGAAATATCAAGTCCCAGATCGGCGCCTGAAAAAATCGCTTTTATACCCCCATCGGCTAGATTTATCTGGTAAAGACTGTCATTTATAAGGAATTTCTTTTTTTGGTAATCGTCTGGCAGCTGGGAGTTAGAGAGGGATTCATTTGGTATTGCGCAACTTAACCAAGTGGTTGAAGTAGTCACCTCCGAAGAGGTTGATTTTAGAAGATGCGCTCCAAAAAAACATTTTGAAGGCAGGGTTAAAAAATTAAGAGAACGGCTAGATTTTCCGCCTTGATCCACTAAGAATAAACCTCCACCCACCTGGTCACTAGAACTCTTAAAAACTAACAATTGCTCCCCGTTTTTTTGGGCTAAAACATTTAACCCCTCCTGATTAACTAAAAGCGGACTCAACAATTTTTTACTTAAGTCAAAACTCCATAACTGGCTCTCAATAAGTGCGCTTCCTCTCTCTGTTAGCAATATTAAATTAGGACGTGTCCAGATAGGCGCTAAAGCCGGTGCCTTAATTTCTATCCATTCTCTCGGTTTTGCTTTAGCCTCTCCCAAATTCCAAGTATAAAGCAATTGCCCGTCTCCCTTCGGTGCCAAATAAGCAATTTCGTAACTTTTCGGCGACCAATCGAAGTTAGAAGCTCGAATATCAATCGGCTTCCACGTCTTCTCATTAAGATCATAGACGCTTACTTGGACTTTATCCGGTTCTCCAAAAGCCAGAGCTATTTTATTCCCATCATAAGAAAAGGAACTGTGAATTATATTTTTAATCGGCGTGGCGCTTAAAACCGATGCTTCGCCGGAAGGCTTGAGTTCTGTAATCTGTCCTTCTATTCCCAAGGCTATAATCGTACCATCGTTTTTTACAAAGTAGTCGTAAGTTTCAACCGCGCTCAATTGTTTCAATTTTCCAGAAGATGCGGGCACGCTCGATGTTGGGTGCACGGCCCCCGTCTCTATAGGAAGAGTAGTCGAAGGCTGGCTTTCTCCGCTCGGAGTACCGCCCTTCTTCCTCATAAAATACCCTCCCACTATCAAACCTCCCGCTATCGCCAATATTATTATGATTATAATAAGTCGTTTCATTGGTTTTTAGCTATGCGGTGCAGCTCTTCCGCACTCAGGTCTAAGACTACAACTTCCTTGTTTACAAAATCCATTCGCTATAAAGGCTTGGCAAGCTGCCTGAGTCTCCGCGCACATAACTTCTCCAGCCGGCCTTATTCTATCGCACCCATAGCCACCCTGAACGGAGCCCGTCTGGCACCCCCAAACCGTGGTAGCTCCTGCGGAAGAAACTATTACACAACTTCCTTCCCAGCAGTAGCCATAATTTGCCCCCCCGCATTCCTTCACATTTGATGCCCCACCCGCAACGGTCGTAGACGGCGTTTGTATCGGTTCGATAGCCTTAATCTGTAATTTTGTCAGCTTTGGATTCAGAAAGTTTAGTAAGATGAAAGCTCCCATTAGAAGCAAAAGGCCAGCTAAGGCTTGTTTGATCATGTCTTTGGCGTCGCTTTGCTGGGAAGGATTCCCAGCAAAAATTGCGTGGCGGATTGCAGCATAAATAATTACTACAAAAGCCAAAACACCTCCTAGCATAAGAGCAAATTGGTAAAGATTACCAATTAGTCCAACAGGGTTGGGTTGAGTTTGACTCGCCGGGGCGGTGCCAGGGATGTTTGGGTTAATCAGGCGAATTTCAGCTGCCATCGCCGTCTCCCAGATTAAAATTCCTGCCAAAAGAAACACTCCTATTAACCATTTATTCTTAACTAATTGTTTCATTTTATAAAATTGAAGACTTTAGTTTCGGAATCGGTTTCTAAAAATGTCCTCGGATTACTGATAGAAAGGTTGATTTGGAACTGGCTGCCACTGGAAACACTTTGATCTAAATTTATATTTAAAACGTCGCTATTTTCCGTATTACTGGGCTTCTGGCCATTTACGTCCCAAAGAAACTGTAAAGCATCGGATTTCAAAACATTAAAAAAGTATGGCCGGCCCTGCACCTTTAAATTTAAACTAGAAAAATTTCCTTTTTGAAAAGGAGCTTCAATTACAGCTTCCGGGGTTACTACTGGAATCTTAAAGTTTCTAACTATGCCTCCATTATTATATCCCGGCAATTTCACCGTGAGTTTTTGAACCCCTTCTTGGGTTGGTCTAAAGCTTATCTTCTGCACGCCTTTACCTCCTCCAATCGGACTATCATTCCAATACCAGTAGATAATCTGGTCTTTAAGGTTTACTAACTTACCTCCCTGAACTAAATCAAACCCTGCTTCAATCAAAGTTCCTGTTATAGGTAAAGCGCGCCCATCAAAACCACTCGGAGTGTAACTGTAAGCATGCCAACTAAACAACATCTCTGCTCCGCTCTCATCAGCTGATACCGAAACAACACCCAAAATAAATAATATTCCTATTAGTATTAACCCAACTTTTTTCATAAGTCTCTCTTTAGACATTATAACACTCTTCGAAATTGCTCCCTGAGGAAACTATTTCTTAGGCCACTTCCTGATCCGATTCCTCGTCGTCGCTCGCCGCCTCTGGTTCGGGCATTCTCTGCATAATATCTATTATTTCTCTAATTGATTCTTTTCTTGCTCCTAGGGCCTCTTCTAGGTCGCTGCCTTTCCCCGGAAGCTGAGTCCCTGTTTTTACTCCAGCCGTTTCCATTGAAGCTCCAGTCTCTCCTACGTCGGCGCCAACTGCCCCCATTGTTCGGCCGCCAGCTAAGGTTGCTCTAGTAGCTTGCGCTCCAATCGTTCCCTGGGCCGCGGCTGCTCCGCCGGCTTCCGCTGCTCCGGCTGCTCCAGCTGCTCCAGCTGCCGCCCCAGCCCCGCCAGTCGCCACGGCCAATGCTGCCGTAGTTGCTAAGGCTGCGGCTTTTGGGTGGTTCCCCATCCAAATTACTGCCGCCAAAGACGTCGTTTGGGCAAAAGGAATTCCTGATATATCTAAAGTGCTCCCTCCGGAAAATATTAATTTGGTCAGCCATTTCGAAATTGACTGGTTTGGCGATTTCGCTCCCTTAATAAAGAGCCACCCTTGAATAATAAGGAAGATTGCAAAACTAAATATCTTTGAACTCACCAAGGCTATTTGGCCTACCACCGGTACAAAAGAGATAAGTAGGGCGAAAAGAGCTAACACGTCGCTCACAAAAGTGAAACATAAACTCAAGACTATCTCGGGCATCTCGAACTCCTTTTTTGCTTCACTGTCCATTTTTTGCCGGTTTTGCCTCTTCTTTTTCTTCTAGTAGCTGCTGCGGGTTAGTGGTAATTAATTGGTCCTCAAAGTAAGAAGCTATAATCTGTATTGCCACATGTCTTCGCCCGGCGAAGAAAAGTCCCGAGCCTACCTCGGCGGTTAAGAGCATATTTTTCTCGGCTTCGGTTAGGCCGAAAGCCTTAGCGACTACATCAATTGTAGCCGGCGCCTGCTTTAGGAGCATCTGGATGGAAGAGTTGGTTATAATTGGGCGCCCATAAGGCGAACGCAAAAAATCTTCCACATCTTGAGTGATAGTTGAAACTCCCAAATAATATTTCCTTGCTCGTTTCACCAATCCAAAAAGGAAAGTTGCACTGTCCTCGTATTTCATCATCCACCAAGCCTCGTCAATAATTAAGAGTCGTTTTTTAAGTTGGGCTCGAGTAAGATTCCAGATGAAGTTTAAAATTATATACATTGCAATCGGCCTTAGTTCTTCCTCGAGATCTCGAATTGAAAAAACAATTAAACGATTATTAATATCGATATTAGTCGATTGGTTTACAAACCCCGCGAAGCTTCCTTTTGTATATTTATAAAGCCGCTCTGCCAGTCCTCGACCACCCTCCAAGTTACGGAGAATTGTCTCTAAATCTTCAAGAAGGGGAGGCTGGGCTCCAGAAAAATCTTCTCCCGCCACAATTTCCCGTGAAGCGTAGGTCTCGGTAATGGCTCGATCTAAAAGCGCATCTTCTTCCACTGTCATTTTCCCAAGCATTAGTTTTAGGAGCCCAGCCAAGTTGACTATATGGGAACGCAAGACATCCGATGGAGTTTCTCCCTCGGGCACAATCGGCACATCGAACGGATTAATGTGTTCTTGGGAAGATAAAGAAATATTGAAAAAGCTTCCCCCGAAAGCTTCGGCTAGTCTTTTGTATTCGTTCTCTGGGTCAATCACGATCACATCAACTCCCGTCATTAAATACCTGATTATCTCGAGCTTAGTAGTGTACGACTTACCGGAGCCAGATTTAGCAAAAACCACCTGGTTTGCGTTTTCCAGAGAGAAGCGGTCAAAAATAATCAAGTTGTTATTATGGCGGTT
>JAKALK010000046.1 GCA_021813155.1 bacterium | reverse complement strand
CGAAGCTGTTGGACTAGAAGTCAACCCCTCCCAAATCAAACTCGAAGGCGCGGCCGGAGAAAAATTTCAAACTCATTTAACCGTCAGTAACCCTTCGCCCGAAGTCGCCGTTTTTGATGTTTATCCCGATAGCTTCGATCTCCAAATTAAAACTTCTCCGGCGAGTTTTGTATTAGAATCAGGCCAGTCGCGCGAAGTCAGCGTTTCTTTTAATTTTTCCGAATCCGGCCAATTTCAAACCAATCTTTCGGTCGTCGCCCGTCCTCTTTCCAAAAATTCTTTTAACGCCGGCGGGGGAGTGAAAATTCCGGTTGAGCTCACTATCCAAAATTACAGCCCGCTTTTTTTGGCGAACATTATGGGCTGGTTCGGCCAGAATCAAAATCCTCTTGTCGGCCTCGCCGCCTTTTTAGTTATTTTAGTGATTGTCATTTTTGGTATTAAATCCTTTCTAAAGAAAAAAGTGTCAAATCAAATATGAAAACAAAAAAATTAATCTTAATTTTAGGCGGCATCTTAATTCTCTTGGTTATTTTAGTTAGCGGGAATCGGCAATCAACAACTCCACCGGCTCAACTAGAAAACTCTCCCACTATTCAACCCCTAGTTTCTCCGGCAGAAAAATTCACGCTTATAATTGATTTCGGAAATAGCGCGGAAAAAATTTCCCAATCCCTCGATTTCAAAAAAGGGGAGAATCTGCTAAGTGTGATGAAAAAAACCAATCTTAAAATCGAAACCAAAGAATATCCACCTTATGGTTTTATTATTGAAGGCATAAACGGGTTCAAAAACGGAGAGGGAGGCCGATATTGGCAGTATTGGGTGAATGGCAAGTATTCCCAAGTTGGTGCTTCTGCTCTTAGCCCCAACCCAGGTGACCAGATCAGCTGGAAATTCACGAGCGACTCAAAAACAAACTGATCTGATAATGGTGTAGAAAGTATTTCAATATTTTCTATTTGTTCTATTATAAGAACATACTCTATGAGGCCTAAAACCTCGTCTCTAGAAAAATACTTCACCCCGTTTCGTAAGAATACCATCGGAATCAATCGAACTATTCGAACTCCTTATGGCAGAAAGAAAATCATTTATGCCGACTGGACCGCTTCCGGCCGTCTTTACGGACCCATTGAAAATAAAATCATAAACGACTTCGGCCCCCTTATTGGGAATACTCACACTGAAAGTACCACGACTGGAATCGCCATGACCGAAAGCTACGAAGAAGCAAAGAGGATCATCAAAAAACATATTGGTGCCGATAAAGACGACATTCTGCTCCCAGTTGGCTCCGGCATGACCGGCGCCGTTAATAAGCTTCAAAGAATTTTAGGCCTGCGACTTCCCGAGCAATTTAGTCAGTCTATTAAAATTCCAGAAGAGCATCGGCCAGTGGTTTTTGTGACCCACATGGAGCACCATTCTAATCACACTTCTTGGCTCGAAACTATTGCTGATGTGGTTGTATTAAGCCCCACCAAAGACGGCTTAGTCGACATCACTCACCTTGAAAATCTGTTAAAAAGTTATGCTCACCGCAAAATCAAAATTGCTGCCGTCACAGCTTGCTCGAACGTCACCGGCATCCAAATCCCATACCGCGAAATCGCCAAAATTATGCACGAACATCGCGGACTTTGCTTTGTTGATTTCGCTGCCTCTGCTCCATATGTTGAAACTAATATGCACCCGAAAAACAAATCGGAATCCCTGGACGCGATTTATTTTTCTCCTCACAAGTTTTTAGGTGGGCCCGGGTCTACTGGCATCCTAGTTTTTAATTCTAAACTCTATCACAGCAAAATTCCTGACCAGCCAGGAGGGGGGACCGTGAAGTGGACTAATCCCTGGGGCGGAAGATCATATTACGATGAGATTGAAATTCGCGAAGATGGCGGCACTCCGCCCTTTCTTCAGACCATCCGCGCTGCGCTTGTTATCAAACTTAAAGAACAAATGGGAATCGAAAAAATACTAAAACGCGAAGAAGAAATTAAAGAAATAATCTTCGAAGAGTTTGGGAAAATTAAAAACCTTCATATATTAGCCGGCCAGATTAAAAATCGCTTAGGAATTTTTTCTTTTGTCATGGATAACGCCCACTATAACCTAGTTGCCAAACTTCTTAATGATCGCTTTGGTATTCAGGCCCGCGGCGGTTGCGCTTGTGCTGGCACCTACGGCCACTACCTTTTCAACATTGACCAGGCTCACTCGAAAAAAATCACTGACCGCATCGAACGTTGCGACTTATCTACTAAACCCGGCTTTATCCGACTCTCTATCCACCCCACCATGACCGATCAAGAAATCTCTTGTATTATCAAAGCGATCAAGTCAATCTCTCAAAATTTTTCCAATTGGAAAAAAGATTATATCTATAATCCTCACACTAACGAGTTTTCTCATAAAAAAAAGAAGAATCTTAGTCTTAAAATTAAGTCAATGTTTGAGCTGTAGTATTACTCTCTAAATCTAGTTATCCACAGTATTATCCACACTCAATTTGATAAAATTAAAAGGAATCAAAATTCCAGGCTGTTTTTACTATACAGCCTAAAGGTCGATTAATTTGGCGAAATTTTTGAAAACCCCGTTGGAAATCGCGCCCGCGAGTAAGCGCACTCCAAAAGAGTTTTAGGAAGGGCTATTTCTAAACGGGGAAAACGCCAAAATTTCTTTATCTTTCATGGTTGAATCGTGGTCTGTTATCATCACTCAATCACTCCAGAACCTCTGGATGGGTTTTGCTGGTTTCCTGCCAAGTTTAATCGGCGCCATTGTTATTGTTATTGTCGGGTTAATTGTCGCGGCCGCTTTTGCCACCTTAATTGAGAAAATCTTCGAAGGAATCAAACTCAACAAATTCCTTCACACAATTGGCCTTACTCCTTACTTTGAGCGAGCCGGTATTAAACTTAATGGCTCTCTTTTCCTTGGTCGTTTAACTTATTGGTTTCTTTTGATAGCTTTCTTACTTGCCGCTTCTGATGCGCTCGGTCTTTACGCTTTCTCTGGATTCCTTTCAGGCGTCTTGGCTTATGTCCCAAGCGTAATCATCGCAGTTTTAGTTATGTTGGCGGCAGTAGTGGTTGCTAACTTCTTAAGAACCATCATTAAGGCTTCAGTAAAAAGCGCTGGTTTCCACTCGGCCAACTTCTTAGGTTCTCTTACGTGGTGGGCGATCGTGATCTTCGGTTTCTTTGCTGCTCTTAATCAGTTGAATATTGCTCGCGATATCGTTAACACCATCGTTACCGGTTTCATAGCGATGCTAGCTATTGCCGGTGGGCTGTCCTTTGGATTGGGAGGCAAAGAGTATGCTGCTTATCTAATCGGAAAGCTCAGGGAGCATACAGAGTATCATCGATAAGAATTTGTTATAATAGTTTATAAACTAAAATCGCTTTGTTGTGAGGACAAGGCGATTTTAGTTTTAGCTAAAAATCATCCTGAGTTTACTAAAGGATTTCCTTTAAACAAAAACTCCCCACGGTGGAGGAGTTGAATGCCCTTGGGCGGATTCGAACCGCCGACGAGTGGTTTAGAAGACCACTGCTCTTCCTGCCTGAGCTACAAGGGCAGAATATCCCCGGCGAGATTTGAACCCGCAACCTCGAGCTCCGCAAGCTCACGCTCTATCCATTTGAGCTACGGGGACATAAATCGAGGCGAGAGGATTTGAACCTCTGGCAACCGGGCCCCGAACCCAGTGCTCTAACCAGCTGAGCTACGCCTCGAAACTGACAAGTATCATAGCCCCTGGAAGCCAGATTAGTCAATCCCATTCCTTCTTCTCTATTCCACTTGACAACATCCTTAAGCTCCCTATAATGGTATCCGTAATGATGACCATAAAAAACCTGATTAAGCGAAGCGGCTGAAACCGCCTTTTTAGGCGTTTCCGGACCGCTCGCTCGAGCGGTTTTTTAGTGCCTCTAACCGGTTGATTGGTCTTTGATAAATAAATAATCGAAACTCCATGCCGGTACGCATTCCGGTAAGTGGAGTTAGCTCCCGCTTTTTAAAAGTGGGGGCAAAAGTCAGTATTGGGATGGTTGGCATTAAGGGCGAATGGTGGATGCCTAGACATCAAAGGGCGATGAAGGACGTAGCGTAGCGACGATACGCCTCGGTGAGGTGCGTAGCAACCTGTGACCCGGGGATTTCCGAATGGGGAAACCCTATTGAGTAAACCTCAATAATCCCGAGCGCAAGCGAGGGAAGCGAACCCGCTGAAGTAAAACATTTCAGTAAGCGGAGGAAAGAAGAACAAATGTGTATTCCCTAAGTAGCGGCGAGCGAAAAGGGAAGAGCCTAAACCTGAAGTTTTTCGCAAGAAAAAATTTAGGGGTTATAAGATGAAAACATCTTAGATATAAAGTTGTACGTCTACACGTGGCGGCCAACTTTATATCTAAAAAGAAGTTACAAATTGATTAATTAGCCGAACAAGCCTGGAAAGGCAGACCAAAGACGGTGATAGTCCGGTAGGCGAAAATTGATCAACTTCTCGTTTTCTTTCTTGAGTACTCCGAGGTAAAACAGTCTCGGAGGAAGTTGGGAGTACTATCTCCTAAGGCTAAATACCTTTGATGATCGATAGTGAACTAGTACCGTGAGGGAAAGGTGAAAAGCAGGCCGGTGAGGCCGTTGAAATAGAACCTGAAACCATTTGTCTACAAGGAACTGAACCCCGAATCCTTTTTCGCAAGAAAAAGGGAGGGGAACAGTGTGCCTATTGAAGAATGATCCAACGACTTATTTTACATTGCTTGTCTAAGCCCGTTAAGGGTGGAGGCATAGGGAAACCGAGTGTTAAAAGCGCGTGCGCAATTTCAAATTTCGCGGGGGGTTAACCTCACGAAATTTGGAATTGCACGGCAGTGTGATATAGACCCGAAGCCAGATGAGCTTGCCTTGGGCAGGTTGAATCCCGGTGAAAACCGGGAGGAGGACCGAACCGGTGGGTTGTTCAACACCTTCGGATGACCTGAGGTAAGGAGTGAAAAGCTAATCGAATCTGGTAATAGCTGGTTCTCTCCGAAATAGTTTTCCGACTAGCGCCGCTAAGTAGCCGGTGGGGGTAGAGCACTGGATGAATGGTAAAGGGCGAAAGCTCGACCATTTAATCAAACTCCGAATACCGCCGGTGTAATTACGGTAGTCAGACTGCGGGGGCTAAGCTCCGTGGTCGCGAGGGGAAGAGCCCAGACCATAATCTAAGGTCCCTAAATTTACGCTAAGTGTAAAAGGTAGTGTCGCGCCATAGACAGATAGGAGGTTGGCTTAGAGGTAGCCATCCTTTAAAGAGTGTGTAACAACTCACTATTCGATGGCGAGGCGCGCCGAAAATGTACCGGGGCTAAGCGTAGTACCGAAGATATGGACTTGCTGACTTCATTGAGGATTTTCACTTTTGAAAAATGGGGCATTAGCTCAAAGGATAGAGCGCTTGGCTTCGAACCAAGAGGTTATCGGTTCAAATCCGATATGTCCCATTTAAGTTCTGAAAAGTCTGCGTAGCTCAGCTGGCTAGAGCACTACCTTGGTAAGGTAGAAGTCACGGGTTCGAGCCCCGTCGCAGACTTTCTAGTCTATTCCTCAACACACAGGCGAGCATCTGTTCGCCTCCTCAATGAAGTCAGTAAGTGGTAGGAGAGCATTCCTAACTGCGTTGAAGCCGCAGCCGCGAGGCGTGGTGGAGTGTTAGGAAGAGAGAATGTTGGAATGAGTA
>JAKALK010000045.1 GCA_021813155.1 bacterium | reverse complement strand
AACTGACTAATCGTGTAGTTCATAAGGTAAGTATAGTCGATAACTTACTTGCTGTCAAGGGATAGGTGCCGTGTAAATACCAAAAAGCCTAAATCCTGTGGATAAGCTAAGGACAAAAACAAAAAATCCGGACATGGACGCTAAATCGGGGAAACTGCTTTATTTCTAAAGCAAGATTTAGCGCCCGTGCCCGGATTCGTAAACTAACTTTAATTCCGGCCACATATTAAAATAAAAAGCCATCTTTTGTCAATAAAAAAGCGATGATGGATAAAAAAAATATCCAAACCTACTTTTTCCTCGGCCTCATTTTTATTGCTCTAGTAGTAGTTACTTTTATGTTTCTCCCATTTCTAAATTCGCTTGTATTAGCTACCACCTTCGCCGTCATCTTTGAACCACTTCATAAAAAAATCCTAAAAATCTCGAGGGGGCAAAAAAATATCGCTGCCCTTGCAACTATTTTAGCGATTCTCGTCATTGTCTTCGTCCCGCTTACTTTCATTGGCATTAAAGTCTTCGACCAAACCCAAGACTTATACCTAAAAATAACCGACTCAAACGCGAAAATAAATCCCCTTACAAAAATTGAAGACTCCATTGAAAAAGAGCTAAAAATACTGGTTCCAAAACTAAAAATCTCAATCAACCTAACTGACAACATTAATCTTTTCTTCAAATGGCTAGCAAAAAACGTCGGCCCCATTTTTCAAGGCCTTGCCAATATCGCCACCAGTTTCCTCTTAAGCCTACTGGCAATTTATTACATATTTAGAGATGGAGATAAACTCAAAAACGCCGTTTTTAAAGTTAGCCCTCTCTCGCAGAAACACAACGAAGAAATTTTTGCCAAACTCAAGTTAGTAATAGGCTCCGTGATAAGAGGCAATCTTATCGTTGCGGTTACTCAAGGGTTGCTTAGTGGCATTGGCTTCACAATCTTTGGAGTTCCAAATGCTGCTCTGTGGGGATTTGTAACTGTTATCGCAGCACTCGTCCCTATTGTTGGCACCTCGCTCGTTCTTACTCCAATTATTATTTACCTCTTCACCTTTGACACTCTTTTCTCGGCTATTGGCCTTCTAGCCTGGGGTATGCTTGCAGTTGGCCTCATCGACAATTTTCTAGGTCCAAAATTTATTCAACGACGTATTCAAATCCACAGTTTCCTTATTCTTTTAAGCGTCTTAGGTGGAATAACCGTTTTTGGACCAATTGGATTTCTTATGGGCCCACTCTTCTTAGCTCTCCTAATTACCCTTTTAAACATCTATCCTTCTTTAATTTTAAACCGGGAAAAAGACGCCCTACTCGAAACCTAGCCTTTTACCCTTTCCACATACCCTTCTGTCTCGGTGTTAACCCGCACCACATCGCCTTCGTTTATAAAAAGCGGCACTGAAATTTTCGCCCCCGTTTCAAGGGTTACTACTTTTGTTCCACCCTGTGCCGTATTCCCCCGAATCGCTGGTGGCGCTTCAGTAACTTTGAGATCCATTTTAACCGGCAAGCTTACTTGAATTACTTTCTCGTTAAAAAGCCAAGTTGTCACCGGCGTATTCGCTTTCAAAAACTTTGCCCCTCCGCCAACAACTTCTTCTTTTAAAGAAAAGCGCGCTTTGGGATTGCCAATCTCATGAAACCAACATTCGCTTCTATTTGCATAAATAAAAACCGCCTCCTTTTTCTCAACCTCCGCCTCCTCAAAATTATCGCTCGGCTGAAAATTCCGGTCTAAAATTTTACCGGTGATCAAATTACGAATTTTAGTTTGAACTACTGCCTTCCTCTGTTGCATCCTCAAGAAACTTGATTCCAAAACCTCATAAGGTTCATTATTCATCACAAACAAAACTCCTTTTTTAAGATCGGTATAGGACAACATAGGGGTAGATTTTAACAAAAGAAAATCAAAAAATCAAACTAAAAACCCCTTCAGGGGTTTTTAGTTTTTAACTATAGTGACGCTTCTAAAAATCGCTACCACCAACATCGGTTCGCTTTTGCCTAGAACCGCCTTCTGGTTCCTCAATCTTCAGATTAACACGGGCATTGTTTTTAATGCCGACAATCCTAAGGAGTGATCTAATAGCTTTCGCTGTCGCTCCTTGTCTGCCGACAACCTGCCCCATGTCAAGAGGATTCACCTTTAAAGAAAGTAGCACTCCCATCTCATCTACTTTGCGCGCTACCTTTACGTCGTCAGGGTGATCCACTAAAGATTTTACTAGAAACTCAAGAAAATCCTGATCCGCGGTATTAGAATTCATCTCTTACTTTCTGAATTTTTCTGATTTCTTACGACCTTTTCCAAAAACCAGACCATAGCCTTTCTGCTTATCTGGCGTGTTTATCTTATTGTATGTCTATCTAATTATGCCGAAAAATTTAAATCAGTCAATTATTGCCTCTCAGCCTACTTAGTGTTTTCGGTGTTTGCGGCTTCCTTCGCCACCTTACCACCATCCTTATTACCCCCGCTCTTGAACTTAAGAGCAATTTTCTTACCTTGAATAACGCCCTTACTCACTAAAAGATTAGAAACCGTTACTGTCGGCTTTACTCCCACGCCTAGCCAGTATTTCACTCTCTCTTGGTTAAAGCTGCTAGCTTTTGTTAACGGATTATAAGACCCCAAATCCTCAACCGGCGGACTGATCATTTTAGAACGCCTCAAAGCAACCACTAGCCTGTAGCTAGGTTGGTGTCTTTTCCCAATCCTTTGTAATTTCATTGCTAACATAAGCCAAGTAAAAGCCAGAATAAATTAAAATGACCAAAAAATCAAGTCTTGCCCAAAATCACTGGCCCTGGGAAGGCGCTGGTGGTTGTGGCGGCAAATTAACAGTCTGAGTTACCGGCTGGTTATTCTTCGCAAGAATTTCCTTTACTTTTGCGGCCACATTACTCAAATCGTCCGTTTTTTCCAAAAAATCTTCCATGCCTAATTCCTTGCTGATGTTTTTATGGTCGCCATACAAAGCCGGCCACGGATCTTTTAGGCTGGTAAGAAACGCCACTCTAAGATCTCTTGTCTGAGGATCTTGCTTAATACTTAAAGCTGCATCAGTCCCAGTCGCTCCAGGCGGCATAAAGATATCCATTAAAATCAGATCCGGCATCAACTCCTTGGCTTTTTTTGCCCCATCTTCGCCATCTTTTGCAGTAGCCGTCTCATATCCTGCCGCTTTTAACTTAGCCGAAAATATCTCGCGAAAGTTTTCTTCGTCGTCAACAATTAGAATCAAAGGTTTACTTCTCGCCATGTTTCACGTGGTTTAAAACTCTTTGGACCTCCTCTCGTAAAATACTCATATCCGATGTTTTCCTCAAATAATCATCTGCTCCAACCTCTTGCGAAAAATGAACATCAGCCTGGGTCATCTCTGGTCGCGGATCGCCATAATTTGTAAGGAACATGACCTTAATACCCTTAGTTTTTGGATCCTCTTTTAGTTTCATTACGGCTCCCGCGCCATTTAAATGAGGCATTTCCATATCCATCAAAATCAAATCCGGTTTTATTTTCTTAGCTTTTTCAAAACCATCCTCGCCATCAACCGCCGTATCTGTTTGATATCCGGCTTTTTTAAACTCGACAGAAAATATCTCGCGAAAGTTTTCTTCGTCGTCAACAATTAGAATCAAAGGTGGATTATTCATATGTCTTATGATACTATAAGAACCAAAATTGAGCAAAAAATTATCCCCATCGTTTCCATCATAATTCATAATTCTCGATTCATAATTCCAGTTTCATGACCAATAAGATCATAATCGAAATTAGAGCTGGCGCCGGTGGCGACGAGGCCGCTATTTTTGCTGGCGATCTAGCCAGAATGTATCAGCGCTACGCCCAAAAACACGGTTGGAATTTTCACATTCTAGATACCAATCAAACCTCTCTAGACGGCTATAAAAGCTTAGTCGCTGAAGTAAGCGGCCTCGATGTCTACGCTGATTTAAAACAAGAATCAGGCGTCCATCGTGTCCAGCGCGTCCCTAAAACCGAAAAATCCGGCCGAGTCCACACATCAACCGCTTCCGTGGCTATTTTGCCCATCGTTGAGGCCAAGGAAGTTCAAATCAAAGACAGCGATCTTGAAGTCACCTTTTCCCGCGCCGGCGGTCCCGGAGGCCAAAACGTAAACAAAGTTGAAACCGCCGTCAGAATCCTTCATAAACCCACCGGCATCGTCGTTGCCTCTCGCGAGGAACGTTCTCAGTATGCTAATCGCGAAAAAGCCATGGATGTTTTACGGGCGAAACTTTATGAAATCGAAGAGCAAAAAGCTAGCGGCAACATCACCGAAACCCGCCGCGAACAAATCGGTTCCGCCGACCGCTCCGAAAAAATCCGTACTTATAATTTTCCCGACGATCGCATCACTGACCATCGGCTAGGCAAAAAATTCTCCCGCATCGAAGACATTCTAGACGGAGGTATGGAACCAATTATTAAAGCGTTCAAGAAAAATCCCCAGTAATCCTCGCCACTTCTTTAATCTCGTCTCCTATCCCCTCAATTAAATCGTATTTCGTAACCTCTGAAGCGCTGATCCAAGTATAATCCGTAAAATCTTTTGAAATTTTTACCTCCCCGCTTTTATATTTCGCAAAATAAGACAAAGTCACCACTGGATACCCGTCTGGCCGCACAAAAACCAAATCGCAAAGATATTTCGGTTTTTCAATTTCTAAATCCACCTCTTCTTTAACTTCTTTTCTTAAAACCCACTCCACCACTCCATACCACTGCGGAAATCCCGCCGTCTTTGGTAAATGCTCATATTCGTGCAAAACTAATTTTCCTCCCGGCACCGTCCATCTGTTTGGAAAAGCTTTCTCGTGCGGCGCTCGTTTTGCAATCAAAAACTTCCCATCTTTTTCTATAATACACGTCGCCACCACAAAGTGTAATCTCGGATCAATATCCATTTTTTTGATTAAACCACAACTTTCCGCTCTTTTCTATTCTATACTAATCTATAGTACACCAAATTAAGCGATCGCGTAGGTTAGTGTACTATTAAAAAAGGGAACAACCTCGCTTGTTAATCTCCCTGATAAATTTCCCCCGACAAATAATTTTTGAGTAGTTTTTCGCTCGGCAAAAACATCGGCTTTGGCAAATCCTTCAAATCAAACCACCGCCACTCGGTTATTTCATCCGGCTCCATCACTTTCGGATCACCTGAAAATTTTTCACAAACAAATCCAATTGTCACGAAATGAACGTTGCTGGTTCTCTCGTTTGAAACACTAACAACCCTTAATTTATTTGAATCAAGTTTAATACTAGTCTCCTCAAGTGTTTCCCGGCACACCCCATTAGCGATCGTCTCTCCAAAATCCAGTTTTCCACCCGGCACCGTCCACGTCCCCTCTCCATGCAATAAACTGTCCGCCTTTTCCGGATCCTCATGCCGCCGCCCCATCAAAACCTTCCCGTCCTTAATCAACGCTACCCCAACCCCTACCCCCACTTTTGGTGCAAATGCCATTTTTTAATAATATCACAAAAAAGAGAATCCCCCGCCGTTAAAGCAGGGGACCTAAGAACCATTTCGAGGCACCGGCGGTCGCCTACACCATACCTGTCACTTCGGGATCAACCGCCTCCATCCCAGTAGGCGTCACTTCCAAAACCTTTGAGTTGGCATTGAACGGACCACGAACGAAGAGACGACCGTCATGCACGTTGACCAAGAGAGACATCTCCGTCGATCCGTAAAGCTTGAGAAAAAGAGAATCTCCGCCCTCCATATCAAGACTTCTTATCGGGACTGCCACAACGTCCTCCTTATGGTTACACTGTTATGATCTAATAAAC
>JAKALK010000004.1 GCA_021813155.1 bacterium | reverse complement strand
TTTTTCTAATATGGCGAGCCATTTTAAGCATTATTTCCTCAGTAACTTCTTGAATAGAACAGGCGAGATTCATTTCTCGCTGAGTAAGGGGGCTCTCGGGTTTGCGCGGCGGACCTCCAAAAAGTTTATCGAACTTAGTATTAGTCATAGTTAGACCGGCGCAGTAATCGAAATAGTCCATATTCATTTTAAAAGAACCGTCTTCTTTAACGTCAATTAAGTTTTTAAGGATTAAGTTTTTATATTTAGGCTCTCCGTAGGGAGCAAGTCCCATCACTTTATACTCGCCTGAGTTAACTTTAAAACCGGTGTAATAAGTAAAAGCGGAATAAAGCAAACCGAGAGAATGAGGGAATTTAATTTCGTTTAGAATTTTAACTCCGTTTCCAGAACCAACGCCGTAGCTGGCAGTGGCCCACTCGCCCACTCCATCAGCAGTGAGAAAAGCGGCTTGCTTAAAGGGCGAGGGGAAAAAAGCGGATGCGGCGTGGGATTCGTGGTGCTCAAGGAAAAGAATGGCGCCCGAAAATCCAAGCTCCTTAGCGAGGTAACTTTTCATCCAAAGCTTTTCTTTAAGCCAAAGCGGCATGGCTTTGAGAAATGAAGCAAACCCACGAGGAGCAAAGGCGAGGTAGGTTTCTAAAAGGCGCTCGAATTTTAAGAAGGGTTTTTCATAGAAAGCAACGAAATTAACATCGCTAATTTTAATGCCCTGGCTTTCCAAGCAATACTGAACAGCGTTTTTCGGAAAACGCTCGTCGTGTTTCTTACGAGTGAATCTTTCTTCTTGGGCCGCGGCCACAATCTTACCATCTTTAAGGAGACAAGCCGCACTATCATGGTAGAAAGCCGAAATACCGAGAATATACATCTTGGTTTAGTCTAAATAGTTAAGAGCCAGCTTAAGATGGCTTTTTGGATATGTTTTCTATTTTCAGCCTGATCAAAAATAATAGAGTTGGGATGATTAATAGTTTCGCGAGTAATTTCGTAACCGACATGGCATGGCATACAGTGCATTATTTTTGCATTAGGAGAATAGCGAGTCAATAATTCTATGTTAATTTGATAAGGATTAAAAACATTCAGGCGGCGGCGGTATTCGTCTTCATAATTCGACTTAACTTTGCCGTTTTCAAAAAACTCCATATTCATCCAAGTGTCAGTGTGTATGAACCCAGCGTTGTCCAGTGCCTGTTTCAAGTCAAGAGTGCGATGAACGTATCTGGTGGCTTCAGTTTGTTTTATTAGTTCTTCATCGAGACTAGCGGGGTCTCTTTCAGGAGCCACCACCCAAAACTCGATTCCTAATTTAGCGCAGGCAAGCATCAGGGTGTTAGAGACATTATTCTCGATACCCAACCAAACAACCTTGCCGATTTTATCTAAGCTGCCAGCTTTCTCAGCCATAGTGAAAATATCTCCTAGCGCTTGGCAGGGGTGGTATTTTTCGCTACACGCATCGATCACTGGGACAACGTTCATCGAGGAAGCAACTTCGACATCGCTTGCGTGCAGCGCTCGAAACATCAAAATATCCCCCATTCTCATAATAGCTCTGATTTCATCTTGAAAATCGGCGAGTCCTAATTGAGTGGTCCGAGCGTCGAGAAAAATAGCATGCCCACCCAGCTCAGTCATAGCCGCTTCAAAAGAAAGCCTAGTTCGAGTCGAGTTTTTTTGGAACAACATAATGAGCGTTCGCTGGCTAAGAAAAGAATTCCTTCTGTGGAAAGTTTTGATCTTCGAAGCAAGATCAAGAATATGGCGGAGGTCGTCCGGACTTTGTTCTTTAAGAGAAACGAGGTGCCTCATCGAGAAAATAAAGACATTGGTGGTTTTTACTTGCGACCGTAGTCGTCTTCGATCCGGACAACGTCATCAAGTTCAGAAGTAGAACATTCGAGATAAAGACAATCTTCGCTACGAGCGACCATGCGGTGTTTAGTGAGAGGTTGTAAAGTTACCGACTCGCCGGGTTTTAGAATTATTTCGCCGTCTTCGAGAATGATTACAAGGTTCCCTAAAAGAGCCATCACAGTTTCCATTTTTCGCTCGTGATACTGATAGGAACACTGGCGTCCTTTCTTCATAAGAAGCTTTTTGACGGTGTAGTGATCGTTGGTTTCTAGAATTTCTTCATAGCCCCAGGGTTTATCGATATGACGAGGAGAATTTAAAGGGAGCATATTTAGGTTTCGGGGTGAATAATTTTTTTGTTTTTAAGACTGGGTAAATTTAAGACAGCGGTAGTTTTTTCATGGGCTTCGATTTGATATGAGAGGTTAGTGTATAAATCAACAGCTTCTCCCGATTTTAACTCAATTTTCTGATTTTGGGCAGAGATGGAAAGAGAGCCCTCAGTCACTTCTAGGGTTTGAATTAAGAGAGCTTCAGTTCTTAGAACATCTTCGTAAAAACGAGGTAGATTTTGACGGAAGCCCCGGTCGAATTGGAATTGTTTCGACTGGTTATCTTGAGGAGAAGTTCTCCGGTGGCGAATCTTTAAAAATGGTTCGAGAGGATACAGTCCTCGCTTGATGAGTTGGTATCCGGGCTGCATCCCGGCATCGTCATCAATACAGGCAAAAAGTTCTTGTTGGGGCAGAGCTAGTTTAAAGGGCAAAATGTCGCTGTAACTAGGATCTCGCTCGAGATTGAACGGGGTTTCTTTTGAAAAACGGCTTAGACGGTTTTTAAAGAGTTTTTGGTTGACCCAGTGAAAGTACTTCTCTCGGCCCGAGGTGATACCAAAAATTTTCAAAAATCTTTCAGCGAAATGATGGAGAGAGCTGCCAACAAAAGGGATTTTCTCTTGATCTTTTTTTAAGAGTTTGATGAAAAATTCCTTTTTATAAATCCCATTTAAAGAAATGAGATGATCGCTGTGCCCCTTCTTTTTAAGTTCTAACCAGATGTCTTTAGTAAGTTCGATGGTATCGAGACGCTCAAAATGATTTAAGGGAAAAGACTCAAAGAAAAGCCTAAGTTTGCCAAAATTCCACCAAGAATATTGCATATAATCGGTGTCTGATTCCTTTAAATTTTCCGCTAGTTCCTGATAAACTTTAGGAGAAGCAAGGTTAAAATGATCTTCGTTCCAGACTAAAAGATGCGAGTATTTAGCTTGGCTAACCATCTCGAGGGCGTTTTTAGTCCAGCCACGACTGTCATCTAAGAGCTCAAAATAGACGCCTTTCGGCCCAAGATTCTTTTTTAGGAAGTCGAGAGTTTCCTTTCTTAAGGCGCCACGGATATTGACCAACCAGTTGTCACTGATAACTGAGAAGGATCGGAAGGAATCCTTGAGGTGCTGAAGACGAGTCTCGCTATTAATGCGAAGATTAGCGAAGATAGTAAGCATTGCCGGTTAAAAATCAATTAAGCTGGTCGGTTTTTAAGATACCAATCAATGGTTCGCTTGAGGCCAGTTTTAAAATCAGTCTTAGCCTTGAAACCAAACTCTTTTTCGGCTCGAGAAGTATCGAGCATTCTTCTCGGCTGACCATCAGGTTTAGAAGAATCCCATCGAATTTCTCCTTGAAAACCCATTAATTTACAAATTAATTCCAAGAGGTCTTTGATGGAGATTTCCATGCCGGCACCCAGGTTGACGGGGTCTGGTTTATTGTATTTTTCAGTGCAAAGAATAATACCTTCGGCAGCGTCTTCGACGTAGAGAAATTCTCTAGTGGCTTTGCCGGTTCCCCATGCTTCAATATATTTCCTGCCTTCAGCTTTTGCGTCAGCCACTTTTTTAATAAGCGCAGGAATAACGTGAGAATTTTTAGGATCGAAGTTATCGCGGGGGCCATAGAGGTTAACCGGCAGAAGGTAGACAGCGTTTAGGCCATACTCCTCGCGATAAGCTTGGGCTTGGACCAAGAGCATTTTCTTAGCTAGACCGTAAGGAGCGTTGGTTTCTTCGGGATAACCGTTCCAAAGATTTTCTTCTCTAAAAGGTACGGGGGTGAATTTAGGATAAGCGCAAATCGTGCCAATGGCGACAAATTTTTCTACTTTAGCTTGACGAGCCGCTTCCATAAGCTGGGCGCCCATCATTAAGTTGTCGTAGAAAAATTTTCCAGGATGTTCTCGATTGGCACCAATACCACCGACCACAGCCGCTAAATGGATTACCAGATCTTTCCCTTTCACGACCTGCTCGCAATTTTCCCATTTTGTAAGATTAAACTCTTCAGAGCGCGGAATGGAAATACTTTCTTTTGGAACGCCACGCGCCAAAAGTCTTTCAGTTACGAAAGAACCTAAAAAACCAGCGCCGCCAGTAACCAGAACTTTTTTATTTTTAAGATCCATCTAGCTTTCCTTAGGATAATTTTATTTGTTCCGCTTTTTCCTTTAAGCCTTGGAGTTCAAGATCATGTTTGATCATAATCTTCACTAGTTCCTCGAATTTAGTTTTTGGTTGCCAGCCAAGTTTAGTTTTAGCTTTGGAAATATCAGCGACAAGATAATCAACTTCAGTGGGTCGATAGTAACGAGGATCAATTTCTATATAATCTTGCCAATTACTAATACCGACATAATGAAAAGCGAGTTCGAGAAACTCCTTTACTGAATGAGCTTCGCCGGTACCAATCACGTAATCTTCCGGCTCTGGTTGCTGAAGCATCAGCCACATTGCTTCTACGTATTCAGGAGCGTAGCCCCAGTCCCGCTTGGCGTCTAGGTTGCCAAGGTAGATTTTTTTATCAAGGCCGGCCAAAATACGGGCAACACCACGGGTGATTTTCCGAGTAACAAAAGTTTCTCCGCGGCGCGGACCTTCGTGATTGAAGAGAATACCATTTGCTGCAAAGAGGTTGTAAGCTTCGCGATAATTTTTAGTGCAATGAAAAGCGAAAACTTTTGAGTAGGCATACGGACTCCTGGGGTTAAAAGAAGTATTCTCGTTTTGGGGCGCAGGAGACGAACCATACATTTCAGAACTTGAAGCTTGATAAAATTTAACCCTGTGACCAGTTTGTTCTTCGTAATCTTTTATGGCCTCTAAGAGCCGGAGAGTGCCCATAGCAACAATATTGGCGGTATATTCAGGAATATCGAAAGAAACTCGAACGTGAGACTGGGCAGCAAGATTATAGATTTCATCCGGATCGATCTTGTAGATCAACTTCCGAATCGTGTTGGCATCAGCCAGGTCTCCATAGTGCAGGCGGAAGATGTAATTTTTGGTATGAGGATCTTGATAGATATGTTCAAGGCGTTGAGTATTAAAAGTTGAAGCCCGGCGGATGATCCCATTTACTTCGTATCCTTTTTTAAGAAGTAAGTCGGCAAGATGAGAGCCGTCTTGACCTGTAATACCAGTGATAAGGGCCTTTTTAGACATAGTTAAGTGATAAGTATTCGGCCTGCCAGGGTTCCAAAAGTTTTAATGTTTTTTGGCTGGCGCCCCAAAACTGGCGATGATTTCTTTGATCGCCTCGCTGGTTCTAGTCTCTTCTGGCCAAAGGCTAAAAATTTGGTTAGCGATTTTTTTCATTCCTTCGACGTCGCCCTTAATGTGGAAAATGTCAAACATCCCAAAGAGAAACTGGGGGCGATGGGGGCTTTTTTCTAGGCCGCGCTCGAAGTAGACTTGAGCTTTCTCGAGATACTCAGGATTTTTAGTTTTAGTGAAGGCCAACTCGTTTAGGATGCCCGAGACGTAAAGATCTTGAGTAAAACTCATCCCGCGATCGCTTGAGATGATAGGATCGTAATAGTTTTCTATAAACTTCAAGATATCTAGAGCGACTTCGGGTTTAATATTGGGTTGCTGAAAAGCAGAAACTAGAAAGTTGGCGGTGTTTCGCACTAATTCTTCTTGGCCGACAGGAGAGGTGGCATCAAGAGGAATAGAGAATTGACGCTTAAGCTCGGCGAGGGAGGCTGTGTTGCCCATTCCGCGCATGGTCCCAATGAAAAGACGTGATTTTCGAAGAGGTAAATAAGACCCATAGAAACCTACGAAAAGGACGAAGAGCGAGAGGGCAGCGGCAATAATTTTTTTAAGCGTGGGATGCATAAAATTAGACGGCTTTTTTGGTTTGGAAACTATAAACGCCGAAAGCCAGAACAATAAATAGATTTAAGTAAATTGGGAGAACATCGAAAAGAATAAGTCCTTGAATGAAATAGCCAATAAAAACGGCCAAGAGAAGTCCTTTTAGTAGGTGGGGGCGATCGATAAAATCGTTTTCAGGGGCGGGCGCATCAACGTTGGCCTCTCTCTGCTCGCGCCTAAAGATAAGAAATAAGAAAATAACGAATATAGAAAGGTAGCTTAAGAGACCTAAGATACCAGTAGTAGCTAAATAGTCAAAGATAATACTGTGGGCCCGATCAAACCAAGTTTCCGATTGTTTATCGGGGATGAAGTGCCTTGAGTCGAAATGGGCATCAAAGACAACGCTGAAATTTTCAGGACCCCAGCCTAAAATAGGTCTTTCTTTAAAGCCCTGCCAGGCTGAACCCCAAGTCCAAAACCTGGTTTCAAGAGAACGATTACTCTCGCTTTCTTTGTCGCCCGGAGAAAGAGCAACATCGAAAATTTGAAAGAATCGCCCCCCAGGAATTTTCTGGACGAAATTAGAGTGGCGAAAACTAATAAGCATTCCGACTAAAACAGCCAACCCCAAGATTGTTCCTAAGGCCAACTTTCTGAAGCGAGGAGAAGTTATAGATAGGTAGACAAAGAAACCAAAAACAGCGAGAAGGAGTCCAATGAAAGCCCCTTTGGTTTCACTAAGCACAAAGAAGAATAAGAAGAAGAAAATTAGAAGGCCGTAGAGCGTGCCCCGAAGGATAGGTTTTTTAGAAGGGTGACTAAACCAAAGATAAAAAGCGTAGAAAATAGAAAATATTAGATAGGGAGCAACGTAAGCTGGGTTGCCCAAGGAACCCTGAAATCGAGCGGATACAAGTTTCGACCAGAAAGTAGTCGGGAGCGGCCCACTTACATAGGGAGTGATAAAACGGTCAGACCACCCAAGTTGAGCGAAAACACCATAGAGAATCATCAAAACAGCGGCGCCAAGAGAGAGCTTGAAGATTCTTTTCCATTCAAGTTGATTCTCGAAAGTAAGGATAAGAAGAATAAAGAATAAGAAGTAGTGGAGCATCTGGAAACCACCCTCCCCTCTCTCAAAGTTAGACCAAAAAGCGGCATCAGTATTGTAGGCAAAAATAGAGGCAAGAAGAAAGGCTAAAACAAAGGCCGAGACACCTAAAACAAGGGGATGATGCGCAATAGACTTAATTCGATTTTCGACTTCGTTTTCCTTTGCCTCAATAGCCCACCAGAGGATAAAAAATATAAGAGCAAGTTCAACGCTAACTCTGAAGAAATAATACTTCCCACCAATAAAAGGGAAGAAAGTAGAGGTCATTACGATGACAACGCTAAAAACGGAGAGATAAAGAAAGAATTTAGAGATTTTTAGGAGCATAAATTAGCGAGTGGATTATTTGGGATTAGTCTATTTAGCATATTCAACAGCCCGCATTTCTCGAATAACCATTACCTTAATTTCACCTGGATATTTTAACTCGGATTGAATGCGATTAGCAATTTCCCGTGCCATTTCCAGGGCGCGAAAGTCATCAATTTTTTCGGGCGTAACAAAAACCCTTAGTTCACGCCCAGCTGAAACAGCGTAGGCCTGCTTAACACCTGGAAATTCAGCAGCAATCTTCTCAAGGTCTCCGAGGCGTTTAATATAGTTCTCGAGGCTGTCTCGCCTGGCACCGGGGCGAGCTCCTGAAAGAACGTCAGCAGTGGTAACGATAAAGGCTTCGGGGATAGCATAAGGGTAGTCTTCATGATGAGACTGCATTGCCTGAATAACTGGCTCGGCAATGTTATACTTCTTCAAAAGTTTGCGGCCAATTTCAATGTGAGTTCCTTCGACTTCGTGATCAATAGCCTTACCGATGTCATGCAAAAGAGCTCCTTTTTTTGCGACTTCTACATTTAGACCTAATTCGGCAGCCATCATACTAGCAATGTGAGCCATCTCAATCGAGTGCAGGAGAACATTTTGGCCGTAACTGGTTCGAAAGTGAAGCCTTCCGAGAAGTTGAATAATTTCCTTAGGAAGGTCATAAATTCCGACTTCCATAACAGCCGCTTCACCGATTTCCATAATGCGTTTATTAATTTCTTGCTTAGCCTCTTCAACTTTCTCTTCGATTTTGGCTGGTTGAATCCGACCATCCTTAATAAGTTTATCGAGCGCCAATTTAGCAACCTCGCGGCGAAGAGGATCAAATGAAGAGATTACGATACTATCGGGAGTCTCGTCGATAATCAGCTCAACACCGGTAGCACGCTCAAGAGCTCTGATGTTCCGACCTTCGCGGCCAATAATTTTCCCTTTGAGCTCTTCGTCGACGAGTGGGAAGGTAGTGGTGGTTAATTCAGCAACCTGAGAGCGCGCGTAGCGCTCTAAGCTTTCAGTGATAATCTCGGCGGCTTTTTTTTCTACTTCTTCTCTTCTTTCTTTTTCTAATTTCTGGACAAAAAGGCTTAAGTCTTGGTTGTAGTTAGTTTTAAGCTCGGCGTAAAGTTTTTTAAGAGCTTCCTCTCGGCTGAGGCCACTAATTTTTTCAAGCCGCTTACTTAGATCGTCTTTAATAGTATCGATCTCGGCTTCTTTCTTTTTTAATTCCTCGGCTCGATTTTTGAGACTAGACTCATCAGTACTTAGAGCTATAAGTTTTTTGTCGAGAATCTCTTCTCGCCGTAAAATTCTTTCCTCAAGGCTGTCGATTTTTCCTTTCTGCTCTCGTCCTTCGCGGCGAACATCAGCTAAAAGGTCGGCGGCTTTATTTTCAGCCTCAAGAACTATTTTCTTGGCCTTTTCGTCGGCTTCAGCAAGTTTACTTTTCGCTCGCTCGCCTTCATCAGTAATCCGGCGATTAACTTGGGCGCGACTAATAAAATAACCAATGCCCAAGCAGAGAATAGCAACTCCTACTACGGTCAATATGGAACTGTCCATAAATTTGGATTCCTAAATTCTTCGTTAACGCTTGAATTAGCGTCTGAGTTTTTTAGGAATAAAGTTAAAAGATGACTTTTTTGTCAGCCACTTTTTAAGTCTAGAAACTAGAAATTGGACCTCTCTAAAAAGGCCTACGAATTTAGTAAGGAAAATTGTTTAGAAGAAAAAGACAAAGGAAAACTAAATTCTAGTGACTTAAAAAGCGACGGAATTAGATTTTAGTAATTGTAGCTTAGGACACCTGATTAGTCAATGATAGAGAAATCCTTTAAAATATGGGGAATATGAAGAGGACAGTACTACTCACAATATTGGACGGCTGGGGCTTAGGAGAAATGAATGAATCAAATCCCGTTCACACTGTTCAACCAGAGAGCTTTAGGTGGCTGGAAGAGAACTTCCCGATTACCAGTCTTCAGGCTTCTGGAATTAGCGTGGGGTTACCCTGGGGAGAGGTGGGCAATAGCGAAGTAGGCCATCTTACAATTGGAGCGGGCAAGGTAATTTACCAATATTTTCCAAGAATTACGCTTTCAATTCGAGATGGGAGCCTGTTTCAAAATCCGGCTTTAAAAGGAGCTTTTGATCATGCCAAGAAGAATAATTCTTCGGTTAATTTAGTGGGGCTTCTAACTGAAGGAACTGTCCACGCCGCCCTGGAACATGTTTTGGCTTTAGTGGAGATGGGAGAAAAAGAAGGAGTGCCAGTGAAGCTACATCTTTTTGGAGACGGCAAAGACGGCACGCCTTATAGATTAGAAAAACTACTCGAAAGAGTCCCAAAAGAAAAGTTGGTCACACTAATGGGGAGATATTATGGGATGGACCGCGAAAAAAACTGGAAGCTAACACAGCGAGCGTATGAAACAATGACAGAACAGGTGGGCCCAATAACATCCGACCCTGTGCCAATAATTCAAGAAACATATAATAAAGGATTCAACGAGGAATTTGTTCCTCCAATGATCCTGAAAGAGAACAGCCGGATTCAAGACGGAGAGGCATTAATTTTCTTTAACTTTAGAGAGGATAGCATAAGACAGATTAGCGAATCTTTTGTTCTGCCTGATTTTAAGGAGTTTCCAACAAAGAAATTCCAGAATTTTTATATAGCAACAATGACTCACTATGAAGATAGCTTTGAAGTTCCGGTGGCTTACCCACCAGAGAGCATTGAATTCCCTCTTGGGAGAGTCATTAGTGATGCTAATAAGAACCAACTTCGGTTGGCAGAGAGCTATAAATACGCCCACGTAACTTATTTCTTTAATGGCTACATAGAGCAGCCATTCAAAGATGAATATAGGGTTTTTGTGCCGTCGATTAAGGTGCCGCACGTCGACGAGCATCCCGAAATGATGGCTCAAGCCATCACAGATAGAGTGATTCAAGCACTCGAGAATCAGGCCTTTGATTTTATTTTAGTTAATTATGCTAATCCCGACACAATCGCCCACACAGGAAATTTCCAAGCAGCCGTCGAAGCGGTCAAAACGATCGATCGGGAAATCGGCCGATTAATAAAGACGGTGCTGGCAACAAATACGATTATGATCATCACCTCCGATCACGGCAATATTGAAGAAATGGTGAACCCGCTCACCGGCGAAGCAGAATCCCAACATGACCCGAATCCAGTCCCCTTTTACTTAGTAGCTTCAGAGTTTAGGGATAGAAAGTTTGTAAATTGGCAAAGTTTAAAGTCGGAGACGGCAGGAGTGCTTTCAGATGTGGCGCCGACAGTTTTGGAGCTTATGAGAATACAACAACCACCGGAAATGACGGGACAGAGCCTTTTGGGCAATTTAATTTAGAAAAAGTATAATTAAAATATGGGTTGGGTTTTTAGAACACTAGCTATCGTCTTTGGAAATACTCTCGTTTTCTGGGCAATGTCGCGATGGCTGCCGGGCTTCAGCCTTTTGGGCAATTTTGGCCAAATAGCAGTGATAGCGATTATTTTTACCCTTTTGAACTTGGTGGTGAAACCGATGCTTAAATTAATTTTAGGGCCACTGATTATAATCACTCTTGGATTAGGCTTGATTATTGTTAATATGCTTTTGCTTTTCATTCTTGACAAGCTGTCGAATAACCTTAGTATAGATGGAGTTCTTACGCTGCTATACGCAGCAATAATCACAGGATTATCCAACTTTATTTTACACACACTTTTTAAAAAGAAATGACACTAACTATTATTCAGATCATAGTTTCTATAGCTTTAGTGATTTTAATCTTACTTCAAGAGAGATCGGCTGGACTTTCTGGGATTTTTGGCGGCGAAAGTGGAGGTTTTTATCAAACTCGCAGGGGTTTAGAAAAATTTATTTTCAGGGGGACAATAGTCCTAGCAGTAGTATTTTTGGGACTCGCGATCTTTAGGTTTCTAAACTAAATTTACGTGAACAAGTTAAAACAAATTTACCGAGCTTTCTCGGCGAAGGAACGGAGAATTTTCTTCTTAGCAGCGATAGTCTTGGTTTTGGTACTTTTAATCGGGGGCGTAAAGGTTGGCCTTGATATGACTATGGCGTTGCCGGCGAGTGGAGGCGAATTTATCGAAGGAGCAGTTGGGCAACCGGTATTTGTTAATCCGGTTTTAGCGAATAGTGAAGTGGATAGAGGGCTTACTAGATTACTTTTTAGTCCTTTGGAAAGTTTAGCGTCTCAAATTATTCCCCAAGAAAACGGTCGAGTTTGGAAGGTGAGATTTAAGGAAGGAATGTTGTGGTCAGACGATTCCAAGCTGACGAGCGACGATGTTATTTTTACAATTCAAAAAATACAAGACGAAGAAACGCGATCGCCACTCGAAAAAGACTGGCGAGGAGTAGCAGTAAAAAGGCTCAGTGAGTTAGAAGTTCAGTTTGACTTAGCAAGTACGCCTAGCCAGGCTTTCGAGTATAGTTTAAAAAATCTATACGTCTTACCAAAGCACATTTTTAAAGATACTCCAGCGCCCAACTGGAGAATTTCAGATTACAATTTACAACCAGTTGGAAGCGGACCTTACCGCTTTTTAGAACTCGAGAAAGGCCGAGATGGTTTTATTGATTACTACCGACTGGAAGCTAACCCACGATACCCACTAGAACAACCACTAATCCAAAAATTCAACTTTAAATTTTTTAAAGAGAACGATGGTTTAGTTGAGGCTTTTAATAGGGGACAGGTCGACGGCTGGGGGGGAAGTGATGCCCAGGACCGGGAAACAATAAAAAGGCCTTATGAGAAAATATCCTTTCACTTGCCAAGCTACTATGCAGTCTTCATTAACCAGAGTAAAAATGTGGTTTTGAAAGAGTTGCCGGTTCGAAAGGCGCTTAGCTTACTTGCCCCTAGAAAACAACTAATAGAAGAAGTGCTTGGAGGGCGCGGACAAATTCAAGAGGGACCGATTCTGCCGTATTTGATTAAAGAGCAAGAAGAAAATACAAGTAGTCCTTCTTTAGGTGCGGCTGAAATTCTCAAATTAGCGGGATGGGAAAATAGAAGCGGTGATTCGAACAGTAATGCAACTGATTCCTTCCTTAGAAAAACCGTCAAAAAAAATGAGGTGGAACTAGAAGTAAATCTAACTGTGCCAGAGGTTCCCATTTTGACTAAAACAGCCGAGATCCTGAAGAAAAATTGGGAAGCGGCGGGAATTAAGACTAACTTACTCCTTAAGCCGCTTTCAGAGATTCAAGAGACAGTCAAAAACCGAGATTATGAAATGATCTTGTATGGCAATACACTAGATGCAAGTATGGATTTCTATTCTTTCTGGCATTCTTCGGAAAGATTTGACCCGGGACTTAACCTGTCACTTTATTCCAATAAGAAGGCCGATGCGCTACTTCAGGAAATGCAACAAAAACTAAGCTTAGAAGAGAAAAAGGGCGACTTAGAAGAATTAGAGAGAGTAATCAGCGGCGAATATCCGGCGGTTTTCTTATTTTCGCCGGACTATCTCTATGTTTCGAGGAGTGATTTAAAAGGAGTGAGGGGAGGAAATATAAGCGAAGCAGCGGATCGTTTTAAAGAAGTGGGCGGTTGGCACATTAAGACAGTAAGGGTTTTCAAGTAGCAGGCGGCCCTTGTGATTTTAATTAGATTCCTTATGATATATACAACAAAAAAAACCAGGTAGTGTATGACAAAAGAAGAAATTAAAAAATATAAGAAGATTTTAGAGGAGGAGAAAGAAAAGCTGGAAAAAGAAATAGCTGAACATGAGGAGTTAGTAGATTTTGGAGTCGATATCGATGGTGCTGACGAAGAAGCGGATGAAGCAGAAGAGATGGGGAATCGAATGGCAATCAGCCAAACTTTGAAAAAAAGGCTGGAAGAAATAAGTGGGGCTCTTAGAAGAATAGAAGAGGAAAAGTATGGTAGATGTATTAAATGTGGAGGTGAAATCTCAAGAGAAATTCTAAATGTGGTACCGGAGTCGGATCTGTGCGTAAAGTGCAAACAACTGAGTTTGGGCCAATAGGTTCAAGGATGCTTAAAAATTTGTCGAAAGTTTACTCGGCAGAACTTGAGGGAATAAATGCAAGATTAATTGAAGTGGAGGTCGACTTAAATGTCGGCCTTCATGCTTTTAATATTGTTGGTTTAGCGGACAAAGCTCTAAACGAAGCAAGAGAGAGGGTAAACTCAGCCCTAAAAAACATAGGAGTAAAACCGCCAAATCGGGAAAATAGAAAGATAACAATCAACCTGGCCCCGGCGGATGTCAAAAAAACCGGTTCGCAGTATGATCTTGCAATTGCTTTAGGATATTTGCTTTCAACGGGACAAATTAAAAATTTTGAGACAGCAGATAGAATTTTCTTGGGAGAATTGGCGCTTGATGGAAGATTGCGGCCAATAGGCGGCGCATTAAATATTGCCCAATTGGCCAAGGAGAAAGGTTTTAAGTATTTGTTTTTGCCAAAAGAAAATGCGAATGAGGCGTCTGTAGTAAAAGAGATAAAAGTAATCCCTTTAGAAAATCTAGCTGAAGGAGTAGATTTTTTGGAGGGTAAAAAAGAGATGGAACCTGCAATTTTCGCGCCGAGAGAAGTTCCAGAGATTGTGGCGCCGGACTTTTCAGAGATAAAGGCTCAGGAAAACGCCAAGAGGGCTTTAACGATAGCGGCAGCTGGAGGGCATAATTTACTGATGATCGGCCCGCCGGGAGTAGGCAAAAGCCTACTAGCTCAAGCCATGACTGGTATAATGCCAGATTTATCTCATAACGAAGCAATCGAGGTAACGAAAATTTGGAGTGCGGCGGGGATAAACCCAGAGGGCTTAATAACCTCAAGGCCGTTCCGCTCTCCCCACCAAACAGCTTCTTTAGTAGCGGTAATCGGAGGAGGTTCAAACCCGCGCCCGGGCGAAATTAGCTTAGCTCACTTAGGAGTCCTTTTCTTAGACGAAGTCCCTGAGTTTCAAAAAAATATTCTCGAATCGCTTAGACAGCCCCTCGAATCAGGTGTCGTGCATGTGGCGCGCGCCAAGGGGACACTTAAATTCCCAGCTAAGTTTTCTTTAATAGCTGCGATGAATCCGTGTCCATGCGGATTCTACAACGACGACGAGAAGGAATGCCGTTGCACGGCTTACGAAGTTATCCGGTATCAGAAGAAAATTTCCGGTCCGTTATTAGATAGAATAGACATTCAAATCAAAGTTCCTCGAGTGAAAATAGCCGACCTTAGAGAAAAGAAGAACCTAAAACCGGAAAGTGGAGGAGTTAAGGAAAACATTCAAAAAGCAAGAGATGTTCAGGAGGAAAGATTGAAACAATTTAAAATTAGAACCAACGCTGAGATGAGCGCTAGGCAAGTGGATGATTTTGTCAATTTGGAGTCGGTGGCAACGGATTTTTTAAAAACTCTGGACCGATCCAGGCTTTCGCCACGGGGATATTATCGTCTTTTGAAAGTGGCGAGAACAATCGCCGATTTAGAAAAAAAAGAAAAAGTAACAACAGAACACCTAGCTGAAGCGTTTAGTTACCGGCTACGAGAGGAAGTGTAGAGAATCAAGAGAGAGAACGCACTAGTCTAAATACCGCGCCCAACAATTTCTAGACGAACTCCACGGTTTCAGGCCGCTTTGTTGATAGAGATAGGCCGCGAATTGGGCATTCCCCTCTTCTTCGTAAATATTTAGGCCGGTGGTATCGATAGCCCGCTCGTGAATAACTTCGTTAATTTGGTAAAGTCCGACATCGTGCCGATTAACACGTCCTCGAACAACTCTCCCGTCTTCGTCATACTGACTGCCACCGGATTCGCACTTGGCAATAGCAGTAAAAATAGGAGGTAGGTTTGAGTTATAAAAAGGCTTAATAATGCCGGCAATTTGGCTCCATTCGGCCACATACGCTAAATTACCAACAAGACGACCAGTCAGAGCCCCGAAAGCCAAGATAAGAAACAGAGCCAGGACTATAGCAGAGAGAAGAAGCTTGAAAGCAGCAGGAGAGTTATTCCCCTCTTTTTTAGCTTCGTTTAACCACTCACTAGTGACGTGCGAGAAAAATTTAAGTAGGTCAGACATAGTAATCAAAAACCCCTCAAATACTTATTATATATAAAGACAGCATAAGAAGGAGTGGAAAAAACTAGGACAAGAATTGACATAAAATAATTTTGTCGAGAAGATGCTATAGAGTATGGCAAAGAACACTATGAGGGATTATGGGGAATTTAAAAAGAGAGAGGTGACAAGAATGACACTAAACGAGGCCCAGAAGAAAGCAGTCGTAGCTTCGCATAGACCACTTCTTATTGTAGCGGGAGCAGGGACTGGGAAGACGAGAACTCTTACTGAGCGAATAATTTACTTAATAGAAACTGGAGTTAAGCCGGATCAGATTTGCGCCCTAACTTTTACTAATAAGGCGGCAAAGGAAATGCTCGAGAGAGTCTCGGCGCGAGTTCGAGAAATGGAGAGCTCTCCTTTAATAACTACCTTCCACTCCTTTGGGGCAAGAATTTTAAGAAAAGAGGGCGGCGCTTTAGGCAGGCAGCCAAACTTTGTGATTTTTGATGATCACGATAGCTTTAGTTTGATTAAAAAGATTTTAAAATCAAAAAAAATCTTAGATCCGAATGAAAAACCTTCTGTCGTTTACGAGAAAATCTCGGCTATCAAAAACGGCATGGTTAAATTTGATAAAGGCGACTTAGAAAAAGAAGAGGTAAAACAAATTTTTGAAGATTACGAGAAAGCCTTAAGAGACCACAACGCTTTTGATTTCGACGACTTAATTGATAAGGTAGTCTGGATTTTCAGAAATAAACCTGAGGTGCTCACTAAATACCAAAGAAAGTTTCCCTATCTTTTAGTGGATGAATACCAAGACATCAATCACAAACAGTACGAGTTAATAAAATTACTAGCCGGAGGTGGGAATTTAAGTGTAGTAGGCGACGATCAACAAACAATTTACAGTTGGAGAGGTTCTGATATTGAGATTTTCCTTAGTTTTAGAAAAGACTGGCTAGGTAACCAAATTATTTTTTTGGAAGAGAATTACCGGTCAACAAGCAACATTATTCAAGCGGCGACGGGAATGGTAAAGAATAACGAGTATCAAATTAGCAAAACAGGAGTGGAGTGGGAGGTAAAAAAATTGTGGACTAGGAATTTGCCAGGTGAAAAAGTAAAGATTGTCGAGATGGCTGAAGAAGAGGAAGAGGCGGATTGGATTGCAGGAAAAATCAGGAGTTCTCAAAATTTGAACTCAACGGCGGTTTTATATAGAACCAACGCTCAGTCGCGAGCAATTGAGCAGGCTTTACTAGAACTCGAAGTTCCTTATTTGGTTTTTGGGGGAATAAAATTCTATGAAAGATTGGAGGTAAAGGACATTTTAGCCGCTCTGCGATGGGTTTTTAACCCAGCCGATCAAATCAGTTACGAAAGACTGGAGAAAAATCTGGGGAAGTCCCGATTAAAAGAGTTTAGTTTAAAGAGGGAGGAAGGGATTAAATTAGAACCAGCCGAACTGATATCTTTTTTTATTAAGACGACTGGATACCTCAATATACTTGAGAAAAATCACACAAACTTTTCGGAGCGACAAGAAAACATCGCTGAACTTATTGGATTCGCGGATAAATTCAAAGACTTAGGAGAATTTTTGGAGAAGGTAACTTTGCTTCAATCAACGGATTCTCTGAAACAAAATGAAACCGGTCGCATGGAAGATTGCGTGCAACTTATGACAATCCACTTAGCCAAAGGGTTGGAGTTTGACAAAGTTTTTGTGGCCGGAGTCAACGAGGGGCTACTTCCTCACCATAGATCGCTTGATTCAAAATCAGAAACAGAAGAAGAGAGGAGGCTTTTATATGTAGCAATGACTAGAGCTCGGCAAGAGCTTAATTTAAGTTTCTATGATATACCGTCGAGATTTCTTTCAGAGATTCCTCCGGAATTCACGGAGTTTGCAGGAAATGGAGGCGCATTGGATGCCGAGGAAAGATATATTGTTTTAGATTAAGTTAAAAGAGGCGAAAAATTTTAACTAAAATACAAAAAAATAAATGGGAGAAAAATTGGGGCAGCATTTTTTAAAAAGTAAAAAAACAGAGGAGCAAATAGCCGCAGCCATGCTGCTTGAGCCAGGAGAAGTGGTGATTGAAGTTGGGGCTGGCCACGGTGAGTTGACCGAGGAACTTCTTACTCTAAACATAAATTTGAGAATTGTGGCTGTCGAAAAAGATCCTAGATTGGTTTCTTTTTTGCGGAATAGATTTAGAGAAAACAAAAATGTCGAGATTAACGAAGGAGATATTTTGAAAGTTTTGAAACCGCTTAGCGACCAGCTCAAAACCCAGAATTACAAACTGGTTGGTAATATCCCCTATTACCTAACCGGCTACCTTTTAAGAATACTGGGCGAATTAGAAAATAAACCCGAGCTCGCGGTATTGATGACTCAAAAGGAAGTGGCGGAGAGAATAGCAGCCAGGCCACCCAAGATGAATAGACTCGCGGCAAGCGTTCAGTTTTGGGCGGAAGTGGAAATTTTAGAGGCGGTTCCAAGGAGTCTTTTCAACCCCCCACCGGAAGTTGATTCCAGCGTAATCAGGCTCAAAACTCGAGTAGAACTGCCGGGGATAGAGAGCAAAACCTACTATGGGGCGGTGGCGGGATTATTCCAACAGCCGAGAAAGACCATCTTAAATAATCTAACTCAGGGACTAAGCCGGGAGGAGCGCGAAAAAGCCATCGAAAAACTAGAGAAGTTAGGTCTAGATCCCAAACTGAGGCCCCAAAATTTAGACTTAGGCCAAATTATAAAGATCGGCGAGATTTTTTTCTCATAAAGAAAGGGGGTAGATTAGTGAGCTTTCTCTAGGACCAGAAAAGTTCGTATAATTAGAGAGATGGGTAAAACATCAACCAAGTTAGTGACGATAGGAGTGATGGCGTTGGTTTTAATAATTGGAATTTTTTTGGCGTCAAAAGACAACCGTGGCCAAACGAAAGAGACAGAAAACACACCGGGTCTGCCGCAAGATGCAACGCCTTTTTCACCTTATAGTCGAGGAAGTAAAATTCAGTCGCCAATAGAGAATAATTTTGTATCACCTCCAATTCAACCAACAGCGCCTTCAACTTCGCAAGGAACGCGACAAGGAAATGCAAAAAATCCAAACACAGCGAATCCTCAGTCGCAGTCAAACGGATCGAGGAGTCAAACTGGGAGCGGCGAAGTTGTCTCGCCTTCTTTACCGACGCAACCGAATTATGTTTTGTCTTTGCCGACAGTGACTTATAAAGATTTAGTCATCGATCAAAACGGAGTTAGTAATTTTGCTGCTTATCTAGATCAATTTATGAATCTAGCACGAAACGTTACTTTCCCAGTTGAGAAATACAATAGCATTCTAAAGGACGAGAACGGAATCACTTTATCGCCAGAGCGACTAGTGGAAAAAGCTCTAAAGGAGAAAAGCTTCACTCAGATTGGAGCCTCAATCGCGATTACAAAAGAATTTGAGGAGTATAAAATCCAAAAAATGAAAGAGATAAAAGTGAAAGATCAGGGAGCGGTGATCAACGCGACCTTGATTGGTTTTGAAAAACTGGTAATTGAGATGCTCGATAAAGCTTTGCTTGTGGAGAAAGGGGAAATAACAGAAAGTGATTTTGATAAATATTACCAAAAGTACAATGAGTCGGCCTCTTATTATTTTGATCAATTTTTGAACTCCTATGGAGATATAGCAAGTAGACCAAAAACATTTTTAGGCAAAATAGCTGATGTTTTTGGCATGAGAAAAATAGCCAGAGCGATAGCGCTACTTCCTTTCGGAGGGATGATAACTGTAACTGTCCCCTGCACTTGCAGTATTGGAATGACAATTGTAGTAGGCCCTCCCGTAGGCGGGAAATTTTTCGTTTCAGCTTTCGGATCCAGAATTTTGGCAAACTTTAGGCCGTTTTCAGGCTCATGGATTATAGGGAATTATGTGCCGGGGACAATTCCCTGTCTTCAAATATCTTTTCCGGCTTGTGTCCCTCAAGTAGGAGGAGAAAATCAGGGGCCGGTGGCGATTGCCGGGACAAGCTAACTTCTACGTGGGGATATCTCTCCACAGCTTTTACCCAATTAGCGCTTATAATAAAGGAAATGGTAGATCTAAAGAAGTTCCTTTCCTTCTTCCTTTTAACGGCGGCACTCACAAGCTCAATAGTGGCGATTCTTACTGGCTTCAATGACCGACGACCAGAAACCCAAGAACTGACAAGTGCTCAAAATTTGAAAGAGGCATCCCAAGAAACCACGAATTTATCTTCAGGAAATGCTTTTACGGAATTGATGCCGGATTCCAATCAGAATTCCGCAAAGACAGCAACTATCAATAATGAGGATCTCCCGCAAGTAACCTACTCATCAAATTTAACTGAAAATCTATCGCAACAGTTAACCCGAGAGTTAGTACGAAGCAACCCTCAGGGCCCAGAATCGGAAGGTGATGGTTATAACTTTATCACTCCTCCTGATGGAGCGATTAATAAAATCGGACGACTAAGTATGATCGGAATGGATTGGGAGGGAGATGAAAAGGAAAATCAATTTAAAGTGATTGATAACGCCGACCGAGAAGAAGAGGTAAGTTACTTAAAGGGAGTAGATCAGATTATTGGAGGAGCAACAGCAGGAGAGGAGTTTAAAAACCTAAATACCCAAGAGACAAGTTGGGAAACGGTAGTGGCCACTCAACTGGTTTTGTCAGAGACTGAAAAGAAGCTAGAAGCGATGAGCGTACCCAAATCGATGCTCGAACTTCATAAAAGCATCATCGCGTCTATTTCAAACCAGAAAAAAATTTTTGAATCTCTAAGCTCCTATGAAGAAGATCCGTTGAAAACCTTGGTGGTTTTTGAAAACGCCGACCAAATTATCAACCAGGATCTAGCCCGCTTATCTGAGGAGTATGAAAAACTTAATTTACCAAAAGACGCATTGGGTTTGAGCGGCGAAGGAATGAAGCTTTCTTTTTTAGATAAATTTTTGGGAGTGAAGGAAGCAAAAGCTCAACTTTGGGTTCCGATTGATTGCGTCGGTTTTCAGTGCGTTAAAAAACTTTTAATTGCGATTAAAGACTTGGCCCAAAAAATTTGGGAATGGGGGCGAAAGTTCGCCACAGAACAATTAAAAAATCGATTGGTGAAATCTATGGTTCGCCAAACTATTAACTGGATCCAAGGAGGCAGCAAACCTAAGTTTGTGGAAAACTGGAATGACTTCTTAAGCGACAATGCTGACCGGGCAGCGGGTTATATCATTTCTAATGTAGAGCCTAAATTGTGCCGTTCTTTTGGCCCGTTAGTTAAGGTATTACTCTACCCGCCTCAAAGCACCCGGGGATCGAATCTGCAAATTAAAACTCAGTGCACGCTGAGCCAGGTAATCAGTAATATAGACAGTTTCAGGGAAAACTTTGCAGAAGGGGGTTGGATTGGATATTCCTATGCCTTAAAGCCTCAAAATAATCTTTTTGGAACTTTAATCGAAGTGGGAGATACTTCTCTTAGAGAGGCCGAGAAAGCCAAAGAAGCGGCCAACGCCCAGGCTCAAGCCGGGCAAGGATTCACAACAGAGAAGGTTTGCGGCGATACTCGCGTACACAACGTATCAGAAATTTGGGACTACGTAGCTGGTCCACCACCCCCAGGATACGTCGGCACAGAAGGTGAGGCTATTTTCATAGCCGGGCAACTTGGAGAAGATTATGTTCCGGACAGCTTTAAAAAACTCCGAGGCGGAGACTTTGAAACTTGCCCGCCACGAGCCTGGCAGAACACTACGCCTGGGAGTGCGATAGCTCATTCGCTCTACACGGCGCTCGATGCTCCGCTTCATAGAATTGTGAACGCACAAGATTTAATTGACTTGATGTCGGCTTTGGTTGACTCGGCGCTCAATAAACTCATGCATGCGGGAGCGGAAGGGTTGCGCAATTTAGTATCAGGAGAACGGTTCACGCCAGGAGTTACGCCCGGAGGAGCGCCAGCTGGGGATCCAGCAACACTCTGTGATGGTCTAACTGGAACAGATCTTTCAAGCTGCATGATTGATGCAACAGAGACTAATAGAATTAATAATTCGTCTTCAACGGCGCCGGGAGCAGGAACGCCGTCTTGCCAAGGATTAAGCGGGCAGGCACTTCAAAATTGCATAAATAACGCAGCTGGGAGCGCGTCCACTACGGCTCCGGCAGTAAACCTGCCTCCGGTAGTTACGATTGACGGCCCATCAACTGTAACGGCGAATGCAATACTGACCCCTTGGTGGCGAATTATCGGTTCAGACCCAGACGATCCGGCCGGAGCGACGGTGATAATTTACGACATCGACTGGGGTGACGGGAATGTTACTTTAAATGTAACCGAGAGAAGCGGGCAGACAGTCACTAAATATCACAACTACACCCGACCGATTCCAGGCGATCCACCAATTAATTTGGTGATCAAGGTAATTGCCACGGATATTTCAGGGGCAACGACTACGGCAACAAAGGCAGTAGAAGTGAGGCCGCTTTAAGTTTTTGTTTAACAAACCGAAGATGAAGTTTCTAGAAAATAAAATTATAAAAACTGCGGTAGTAATTCGGAAAATGTTCAGCGCAAAGAGTATCCCCTCGGTTTTAAGATGGCTGGCATTAGGAGGAGTAATCGCTTTTGCTTTGCTTTTATTAATTGAACCTAACCAGACCCAGGCGAGCCTTTTTGATTTCGGATATTGGGTAGTTGGGAAAGTTGCTACCGGAATATCCTTTATAGTCAGCTTCATCGCGGGAATTGCCATCGCAATTGAGGCTTGGTTTATTGAGATTATCTTAAAAATGAATACCCAGATTGTTAACTCGGCACCAGTTCGGACCGGGTTTCCAATAGCGCTCTCAATTGCCAATTTAGGATTTGTGCTCGCTATTATTGTGATGGCAATTGCTACTATTCTCCGACTCCAGGGGTATATGATGAAGCAGATTCTCTGGAAGCTGGTGGTAGCAGCGCTTTTGGTGAACTTCAGTTTAGTTTTTGCAGGAGCGATTTTAAATATTGCTGATCAGCTAACGCTATATTTCATCAATCAGATGTCGCCGGGAGGCGTGGGGGAAACCCAAAAGTTTGCCAACGCCATTGCCGGAGCTTTTAATCCCCAGAAGTTGTTGCTCGTAACCGATGGAGAATTAAATCCAAGCAAGGTCAAGGATTTCGAGAAAGAAGTGGGGGGCGCCGGAGGTTCGTTCGCAGTGGACAATGAAAGCCTTGGGAAGATGCTCGTGCCGATTGCCTCTTTGGTTTTCACGGGGCTTTCGATGATTGTAATTGTAATTGCACTCCTCGGATTGATTATCATGCTTTTAATCCGCTACGTTTTTATAGGGATTCTTCTGATTTTAATGCCTTTTGCCTGGCTCACTTGGATCTTCCCAGGGCTCTCGAGCAACTGGAGTAAATGGTGGAAAAATTTCATCAAATGGTCACTCTTTGCGCCTTTAGTGGTTTTCTTTTTGTATTTAGGAGTTCAAACATCGCTTCAAGCGCATAACGACATAGGACAATATGAGGTAGCGAGCCAAACAAGCGGAACAGGTCCTTGGGCAGCGGTTGCTGGATTTTTTAGTAGATTATTAACTCCAATTGTTTCAATAATTCTGCAACAGATAATAGTGCTGGCCGTGATGGTAGGGGGGCTTTTTGCGGCTAATTCATTAGGAATTATGGCCGCTCACGGCACGCTGGGAGCAGTAAAGGGCGCTTCGAAGGGATTAGGAAAGTGGGCGGGGGCTAAGGCAGGCGGAGGATTGGCGAGGTTTGCTACCCAGAAAGGACCCGCACCATTACCTCAACCTAAAGGGTGGGGACCAAAAGCTATGTGGCAGAGAGCTACCAATCCTGTTAAAAAACTCACCCGCAAAGTGACGACGCCAGTTGGAAAGCCGTTTAGGGCGGCAGCTGGTTATGCCACTAAAGCAATCTTGCCGGAACAAGCTTATTCAGCAATCGCGAAGTTCGGGAGAGAAAGTCAGAAAGTTACTTTAGGCGGAGCTATCTTTGCCGGCATAGGAAAGGGCTCAGGGTTATGGGGGAAGAAAAAAGTTAAGACTAAGTTCACGAAGAAAGAGAAAGCGGAATTTTTGAAGAAATATAGTTTAACAGAAGATCAGTTCGATGAGATGGGTTACGAAATGGAAGAAGAACGAGGGGGCGGAGGAGAAACCCCCCACACCGAAGAGCCGTCGACGCCAAAAATCGAGGTAGTAGGAACACGCGGGTCGGTAAGAGAAACGCAACATTACTAATATGCTCGACTACACCCTAATAAATGAAATAGGATTGGGAAAGAGGTTTTCGTCTTTATCAACTCAACTCCAGGATATTTTAGACAGCGAGCAAGTTTACCAATCAGTAAGCCGAGCTTGCCAGAACCATCATATTTTGGACGAAGAAAAGGTGTTGATGGTCGAACAGCTGGTAGCTTTGGTGATTTTTGGATTCATCCACGTTGAAGATCTTGCCAGAGAAATAGACGAGGCACTCCTTTTTAACAACCATAAACTTTCGAGATCGCTTGCGGATGAAATCGACGCTAAGGTTTTTAAACCAATCAAGGCGGAGCTTGAAAAAAATTATCGACCTTTATTCCAGTTATCAATAAAACCGGAACCGACAACGCTACCGACAGTGCCGCCGAAACCAGTCGAATTGGAAGAATTAGGACTGGATAAGATGAGAGCGACCCCACTTGAGGAAAAAATTGAATTAAAAATATCCAAACCAGAAGCAACGGGAGTTCCTCTCCAGCCGAAGACGATGGGCGAACTTGAAAAGCCGGATTTAATGAGTTTAAGGAGTGATAGTTTATCAGCAAGGGAAGTGGCTACGCCAATTAGGCCATCACAGGTAGTGCCACCCGCAAAATCAGCCCCAGCATCAACGCCAGGGACACAGAAGCCAGCGACAGCTCCTTTCCAATCTACCGCCATTGTTGAAGAAATTAAAAAGCTCGAAAAATCAGGAGCGGAGTTGGTGGATGTCTTAAAACAAAAGGAAAGTAGGGCAACGACAACACAGCCGCCAAATTTGAAGCCAGAGCCTTCGCCAATTTTTAAACCTGAACTAAAAACAACGGGAATGGGGCCAGTTATGCTTCACAAAGAATTAGGGCCTGAGCCAGTTATAACGGCACCTAGTTTTAAGCTGGGTCGAGAAAGAGGACAATGGGATGAGTCTAGGCCTTTTTCAAGCACGCCGACACCACCAACGGCCAGAATTGAGACCGGAGCCCTAAAACCAACTCCTCAAGCTCCAACCAAAACAGAAGTTATAAAACCGCCTAAAGTTATTCATTACAGCGCTTTCCAGACGCCCCTTGAAAGACCGGCAACTCCTCAGGTTCCCCCATCCATTCTCCAGAAGATGCCGACACCTCCAATAACGCCATTTTCTACCCATCTGCCCACTACTCCACAGGAAAAACCGGTCGCAAAACCAGAACCAAGAGTCCAAAATTTTCTAGGCGAAACTGCCCATCTTTTTGAAGAGAGAAGAGGAATAATACCAGAAGAAAAACCCAAGGGATGGCTTAGCCGTTTATTTGTAGGAAAGCCAAAAACAAACTTAAATGCAGCCGGTTTAGAGCCTAAAATTCCGCTGCCACAACCACCAACGCCAGTGCCCCAAATAAAAACCCCAACGCCAACAGTTCCGGGTACAAATTTCATGAAGCCACCTGCATCAAACATCCAACTCCCACCCACTCCCCTGCCACCAACGCCCGCGGCAACCGATATTAAAACAAGCAATGGTCCTAAGGACAAAGTAGGAGAAGAAATGATTGATCTTGACGCACTTAAAAAGATCGGAGGGCCAGGCCAATAAGTTTATAAGAAGGCGACATTTTAGGCAGGCGGTTTTAACTTCAGGAATCAAGCACCCGTATAGTCTGGGAAGTTTGGAGGTGACGAAAGCGGGCTGGGGTATTAGAATTAAAGCTAATGCAATTTCAAGTTCCTCAATTTATCGATACAGAGGATAAAATCGTTGGCCCACTGACACTCAAACAATTTATGTTTTTAGGCATGGCAGCGGGAGCTTGTTTTTTATTATTTTTCCTACTTAAAACTTGGCTCTGGTTTATTGTAACGATCTTTATCGGCGGCGGAGCATCGGTGCTCGCGCTGGTTAAAGTAAACGGGAAGCCTATTTCGAGCATGCTTATATCAGCCATGGGGTTTTATTGGAAACCCCAAACATTTGTTTGGCAGCCAGAAAATCCGGAGATAAAAAAAGAAGACGAATTAAACCAGATGGCTAAGCCGGGTTTTTCGATAGAAAATATCGTTATGGGACTGGCTCTTAAAAACACGTGGCGAAAACTTCAAACCGGATCTAAACAAGGAGGAGTGGAAATTAAACAATTTTCCGATAAGGTGAAAGAGAAATACCAAATTTTTGAAAAAATCACAGGGGAGAGAGGGGCTGCCAAGCGGATAGATTATAGGTATTAAGGCAAGTTTAGTGTTTGTGGGGTATAATTAGTTTTGGAAGAGGTTAGCGAAGAAACTTATGTCTATCAACAAACAACTGGCAAATACCCAAGATTTAGTATCGATTGAAGAGATAAAGGAAAATTCGGTTTTGCTCGAGGACGGAAGTTTGAGACAAGTAGTGATGGTTAGCGGGTTAAATACGGCCCTTATGTCCGAAGAGGAAATGGACTTGATCTCGGCGGGATATCGAAATTTTTTGAATAGTCTTGAGTTCCCGATCCAAGTAATTATTCACTCGAGAAAAGTAAATATCGAGCGCTACTTAGCCAACCTTGAAGACAGAAAAGCCCAGGAACCATCAGCTTTGCTGCAAAATCAAATATCGGAGTACCAGCAATTTGTGAGTGGTTTCGTAAAAGAAAACGCAATTATGGAGAAAAGTTTTTTGGTAGTAGTCCCTTTTTTCCCGGTGAATTTGCCTGGCAAGGAAAGCGTAAAAGGAATCACTAACTTAATCCCCTTTTTCAATAAAAAAGATTCGGCCGCGGAAGAAAAAGACGAAAAGAGCAAAGAAGATTCAATTTTTCAAGAGAATTTAAATCAGATTAATCAAAGAACCAATCAGATAGTGGAGGGTTTGAGTGTTTTTGGATTAGAGTCGGAAGTTTTAAGCAATGAAGCATTGGTAGAGCTTTTTTATAATTTTTATAACCCGGAAACAGTGGAAAAGGAGATTACTAATGTAACGGCCAAGAAGGGTTGAAGTTTCAAAGTCAAACTTATGGAACAAGATTTTAAGGACACAAAGAAAATTATCGCCCCGGCTGGCGTCCAGGTAAACTCCAATTATCTTAAAATTGGAGATAAGCACGTAAAGGTTTTTTTTGTTTTTTCTTATCCGAGATACCTATCCACCGGATGGTTCGAGCCGCTTATAAATTTACCGAATATCCTTGATGTTTCAATTTTTATCAACCCGGTTGATACCGGCTTAGCTCTTAAAAATCTCCGAAAAAAAGCAGCTCAAGTCGAGTCTCAAATCAACGACCAGCAAGAGAAGGGATTAGTGAGAGATCCAATGCTTGAAACGGCGCTCCAAGATGTAGAAAGTTTACGAGATTCTCTTCAGCAAGCCCAGGAGAAACTGTTTAATTTGGGGGTTTATATAGCTATTTACGGCGATAATTTAGAAGAATTAGCAAAATTAGAATCACAAGTAGAATCGATTTTAGAGGCCAAGCTTATATACATTAAGCCGGCTTTATTCCAACAATTAGAAGGGTTGCTATCGGTGCTGCCATTAGCCCAAGATAAAATTGACGTGACAACACCGATGAACTCAGGGCCGGTATCTTCTTTTTTTCCTTTTGTTTCAGAAGACCTGAATTCGAATCAGGGGATTATGTATGGGATTAACCGTCATAATAACAACTTGATTATTTTTGACCGCTTCTCTCTGGAAAACGCAAACCAGGTGGTTTTTGCTAAATCTGGCTCCGGTAAGTCGTACACTACTAAGCTCGAGATAATCAGGTATTTAATGACG
>JAKALK010000003.1 GCA_021813155.1 bacterium | reverse complement strand
TGAACTGGAATTAAAACTTCATCGGAAGCCACTAAACCGTTTACGGTAAGCAAACTCAAAGACGGAGGCAAATCAACTAAAATATAGTTATAACTATGGCGCACTCGGTTTATAAACTTCCTCAAAAAATACTCCCGCTCAGGCAAGTTTACAAACTCAACCAGGGCGCCAGCCAGATGCGGTGCCGCTGGCACTAAGTGGAAATTAAAAAGCGAGGTTGGCCGCAAAACATGTTCGTGGGGTGCCGCATTTATAATCCCATGATAGACGCTTAGTTCTGTTTTTAAAGGATCGTACCCTAAAGCCGAACTGGCATTCGCTTGCGGGTCGAAATCCACTAAAAGCACCCTCCGGCCAAGTGCCGCCAAGTAACTCCCAAGATTAACAGCTGTTGTTGTTTTTCCCACTCCCCCTTTTTGATTGCATATAGAAATTACCCGAGCCATTATTCTTTATTAATTAAATATCCTAGCTTTATTGAAGAATTACCCTAGCTATATAAACAACCTAATAATAACTACCATATTATCGCCATAATTGTATCGACTTTCCAATAAGAACGCAAAATTTTTTGATTTCTGGAAAAAAATCAACTAGAATTCAACTTACAAATTTTAACGCCCGGGTGGCGGAATGGCAGACGCGATGGACTCAAAATCCATTGGCCGCAAGGCCGTGAGAGTTCGACTCTCTCCCCGGGCACCAAAACTAACTTTATAGCCTTAAAAACCGAAAACCCGCATTTGAAAATTTTTCTTCGTCTGCGGGTTTCTAGTGTGAGGTGAATTCCATCTCCGTGACCCTCCGGAGTTTTTCCTCGTCATAAATATCATCGTGAGGCTCAAACTCTTCCTTATCCCACCCCAAATCTCTAAGCACAACCCTCCACCCAAAAAGCCAAGTAATCCCAACCTTATACTCGACTTCTAGTGGTGATCGCGCCTCCGCTTTAATCGCCCTATCGAACATCTGCGTGGTTTCATATATTCCTTTCGCGGAAAAATTCTTTCCATAAAACCACAGCGCGAAGGGCAAAATAGCGAGAGAAGCAAGAATTACCCATGCAACCAAAAAGCATCACCCCTTTCCTCTGATTTCAAAAAATAGAGCCGGATTCACTATATGCTTTTTAAAAACATTAACAACTTATTAGTAAAAAAGAACCCCGGAGCACAATTGCGCGCTCCGGGGCAAACATAGCACCCTTGAGTCCGGTATGGACTACGTCCAGTGCTTCGCTTCGACAGGGACGGAGCTCTTCTTCTTGGTCGCCTCGTTCTGCAGGCCGTTCACGCCATTGGCGCCACCACACACGAAGTATTCAGCCGCCGGCGCTTTCCGTGGTACACCCAGGTAGCCGGTATTCGTGTCGGCATTGTTGGTCTCGGCGTAGTTGGTCCGCATCTTCGGATACTCGGTCGCCCATATCGACGTGGTTGGGGTCGTCGAGTCGGTCGTCCAGGCAGTCGCAGGTATCTTCTTGGTCGCACCCGTCGAAATCGCCATCCAGTCATTGGTCACGTAAGCAACAGGCGGAGACCCAGATGTCATCGCCGGTACCGTCGTAGCCGTCTTCGTCTCGTCAATCGTCGTGTAATTGTAGGCCACCGTAGGCGGAGTTGCATGCGTCGCCACAGTTGCCGTCGTCATCTCGATGGAATGGACCGGAAGAGTGGATGTCGGGGGAGAGAAATTGGCCGCCGTCATCTCCGTCATCGTCGCGCACACGGGATTGGGGTAGTTGCACGCCTTCGTCGTGGCGTAGCTCACCACCATCACCGCGATCATCAGCAGAACAACCAGAGTAAACCGTTTCATGTACCCTCCATCAGAAAACCCGGTTAAAGTTAATGAATTCGCCTATTGCTCCTGCCTAGTCTAAATCTCATCACCTCCTTCCGCTAAGCAAAAGTCAGTAGCCGCTAAGTAAGAGTCGAACAGCCGATACTAAAAATAAGTGTATCAAATCACTAAAAATTAGTCCAGTTTAATCTAAGTCAGTTTAGAAATTTTAGGAACCGTTATCTTTTTAAAATAAATATCTACAACTTGAAAAACCACAACGCCGCTAATCGCTCCAATTAAAGCTCCAGCCAAAACATCAATCGGCCAATGGACTCCCGTAAAAACGCGAGCTGCCACCATAAGGGTCGAAAAAATAAAATACCACCCGCCCCACTTACGGTTTAAATAAAACACCACCGTCGCTAACCCAAAAAATATTGCAGCATGACTCGAAGGAAAAGCCTGACCTGATTCAAAAATAAGCGGCGAAAAACCTAAAGCCACAAAAGGCCGCGCCACTGGATAGAAAAAATGGACCGCCTCCACTATAATCCCCCGCGCTAAAACCAAAACTAAAATTAGTTGGGAAAAGAAAAAAATCCGGCGCCTCCATCCTGCCTCGGAAAAAATTAGAACCAAAGCCGACAAAAATAAAATATAGGGCAAATATTCGGCTGCAAAAACCCCGAGCCTATCCAACCAAACGTTCTTGTAAGCCCAACCAAAAACCAATCTAAAAACCTCCTCGTTTAAGTTGTGCATAAAAAAACTTGAACTTTACCTGCCCACAAAAGACAAAAGCCCCATATGTCGCGCTCTCTTTACTGCTTGGGCCAATTTTCTTTGGTGTTTAGCACAAACATTAGTGTGCTTCGGATCAATAATTTTAGCTTGTCCCGAAACAAACCTTTTAAGCAAATCAACTTCTTTGTAATCAATCTGCTTTAAATTTTGTGAGCAAAAAAAACACTGTTGCATAAATCAATTAAATCTTTTTTACCTGCAGTGAATCCAACTCTACCGCCGTATCTCGACCGAAAATCGGCACCATTACTTTCACGTGTCCCCTTTCTTCATCCACCTCGGCTATTTTCCCGTCATAATCTTTAAAAGGGCCGTCGATAATTTTCACTAAGTCACCAATGTCTAAATCAACTTTAAATTTACTCTCTTCTTCGCCGCTCATCCTCGACAAGAGCGAATCCACTTCCTCTTTCGAAAGCGGAGTGGGCTTGGTACTGTCGGCCCCCACAAAACCCGTGACTCTTGGGGTGTTTCTGACTACGTACCATGAATCCCCAGTTAAAAGCATTTCAATTAAAACATACCCCGGGTAAACCTTTTCTTCGATCGTCTGGCGACGCCCTCCTTTAACCTTCACTTTTTTTTCCTTGGGGACAATCACCTTAAAAATCTTATCTTCCATCCCCAACATCTCTACCCTTTGCTTTAAGTAACGGGCTACCGCCTCTTCATAACCAGAGTAAGTGTGAACCGCATACCATTGTCTGGTCGCCGTTTTTTCTCCTTGAAATTGAACTTGATCGGCTTTACTCATAATCCTAAGAGTTGATTAATGACTCCAAAACAAATCTGAATATTGTATCAAAAACCCCCAAGAAAATTGCTAGTCCTAGCGAAATGCCAATCACAATACCAGTTAGCCTGATAGCTTCCTGACGAGTTGGCCAATTAACGTGCTTAAACTCCTGCTTTGCTTCAGAAAAAAAGAGTTTAATTTTAGAAATCATCGCCTCAATTTAATATATCTCCCCTTAAACGTCAAGGTTTTTTACGTTTAACGCGTGTAGCTCAATAAACTTCTTTCTTGGTAGAACATCGTCCCCCATCAGAACATCAAAAAGACGGTCCGCCTCTTCGGCATCTTCAACCATCACCTGTTTTAAAAGACGATTTTCTGGGTTCATCGTTGTCTCCCATAACTGATCCGGGTTCATCTCTCCTAAGCCCTTATACCTCTGAAGATTAACCCCTCGGAGTCCTGTTTCCTGAACTTCTTCTCCATCCTTCGTCTCCCCTTCCTCTTTTTCGAGCTTAATCTTTCCCTTCACAGACTTTTCCCCTCGCGCTTTCTGTATCTCGGCTACCACCTTGTCTTTCTCGGCTTCAGTATAGACATAACGAACGTCTTTCCCTGATTGAATCCTGTAAAGTGGCGGCTGGGCAATATAAATGTAACCAGCCTCGACGATTTCTCGAAAATATCGGTAGAATAAAGTTAGAAGCAATGTACGGATGTGGGCACCGTCAACATCGGCATCCGTCATAATCACAATTTTGTGATATCTAATTTTGGAAAGATCAAACTCGTCCGCAATTGCTGTCCCAATTGCCACCACGAGCGACCGGATTTCTTGATTGGATAGCATCTTATCCAATCGCGCTTTCTCCACGTTCAAAATCTTACCTCGGAGCGGCAAAATTGCCTGGATTCGCCTATCCCGACCACCCTTCGCGCTCCCTCCGGCCGAATCTCCTTCAACAATGAAAAGCTCCGATTCTGCTGGGTCCCGGGAACTGCAATCAGCCAACTTACCGGGTAAAGTCAAACCATCAAACGCCCCTTTCCGAAGCACCGTATCTTTTGCCGCCTTAGCCGCTCGTCTTGCCTTAGCCGCCAAAAGCACCTTCTCAATCACTTTCCGCGCTTCATTTGGCTTCTTCTCTAAGAATTCTTTTAACGCTTCTCCGACCACACTCTCCACTGCCGTTCTTGCCTCTGGATTCCCTAAGCGGGCCTTGGTCTGACCCTCAAATTGAGGCTCCCTAAGTTTCACTGAAACAATCGCAATTAAACCTTCCCGAGTATCGTCGCTCGTTAAATTCTCCTCTTTTTCCTTCAAATAATTTTCACTCCGAGCATAGTTATTTAAAGATCTTGTCATTGCCGATTTAAAACCGGTCAGATGCATTCCTCCATCAGGGGTATAAATATTATTAGCAAATGACAACTCTTTCACTTCTAAATCATCGATATACAAAAACGCCACCTCGACATTAATACTTTCATAATCCTTATTAACATAAAAAACCTCTTCCTGGAGCTGCTTCTCACTTCTGCCTAAATACTTCACGAAAGAAAGTAATCCGCCCTCAAAGTAAAAACTATGGAAAATAGGCACCTTCCCTCTGCGATCGGCAAAGTTAATTTGCACTCCTTTAGTCAGATACGCCTGTTGCCGCAAATGATCCAGAATCTTTTTATCTCCAAACTCAAGTGAAGAAAAAACACTCGCATCAGGTAAAAAACTAACTTTGGTTCCTGTTTGTTTACACGCTCCGATTTTCTTAACTTTACCGCTTGGCACCCCCCGCTTATATTCCTGAACATACAGGCCTTCATCGCGACACACCTCCACCCGCAGCCACTCTGAAAGCGCATTTACAACCGAAACCCCAACGCCATGCAATCCTCCCGCAACCTTATAAGACTCGCCGCCAAATTTCCCTCCGGCATGAAGCGTAGTCAGCACAGTTTCCAGGGCTGATTTCTTAGTCTGCTTGTGCATCTCAACCGGAATTCCCCGGCCATCATCAGTTATCGCTACTTTGTTTCCAGCTAAAAGTTCAACCGCAATATTCCTGGCAAAACCAGCCATGGCCTCATCAATGGAATTATCAACCACCTCCCAAATTAAATGGTGTAGTCCTTCAACGCCGGTTGATCCAATATACATCCCCGGCCGCTTACGAACTGGTTCTAGCCCCTCAAGAACATAAATATCCTCAGCGCTATATGAGCTGGTTTTTTTAGTCGCGGGAGGGCTATTTTTCTGCTGTTCCTGGCTCTTATTTTGAGAGGTATGCTTGATTTTTCTAGGCATTAAAGACTTAAAAAAAGCCGTTGCCGGCGCTTATGATTACTCTATCACGAAAAAGGCAAAAAAACCAGCCCTAAATTCTAATTCCGAGATCGTTATAGATCGGCCTCAACTCTCCAAAATATGGGCTTTTCGTTATATCTACCATCTTTGACACTTGCAGAAGCAGTGGACCAGCCAGATCCTTATCGCCTTTCATATAGTAAACCAGTCCCAGTTTTAACCTAGATTCGACATCTCGGGAATCTCGCTTTAGCGCTTCTTGATAAAGCGAAATGGCCTCATTGTATTTGCCGAAATCTCCGTAAAAATTCGCAAGCACCCTCATTTCATCAGGACTTGTCGCTTTCCTCCCTAAATGTTCGGCCCTCTTAATTTCCGAAAAGCCCAAATCGTATTGCTTAGCCTGCAAAGCTATCAAGCCGTAGAAAAAATGGGGGTCGCCAACCTCGGGATCTAAGTCCACCGCTTCTTTCATCATCTTTATCGCCTCTTCTTTTTTCCCTTCAATAATCTTCAGTTTTGCTCCGATATGATAGATACTCTGTCGCCGAGGACTCAATTTCAGCGACTGGATAATCTGATCATCGGCCATTTCAAGGTACTTTGGATTAAAAACGTAGAAGGTAGCGCCTAAATCAGCGAAAGTGTAACGCAGAAAAAAGTCGTTAGGATGGTTATTAATGGCCTCTGCTAAACCAGCCATCACCTGCCCTGAAACTTGCTCTACTCCTGGAATTTCCATCCCTAATTCAAACGCTTGTTTTAAAGTTGATGCAAAATCCCTCCTAGCTGCATCTTGGTAAGGGTTCCGAGTGTTAAGCGCCTTCGCATAAGCCTCCAATCCTTCGCTAGGCATTCGATTAAAGAAATAATTCAGACCCCAATACTGCCGATTGTTCGCATAAAGTGTTTTAACGTTCCAAAAGTAAACCGGAACAGCAGCTGCCAAAACCAGCCCTCCGACTAGAAGCTTCTTACCTGTTTCCGGCCAAACTAGAATCTTACTCGCTTTACCTACAATTTCACGCTTAACATCGCAAGCATCAACGAAAGCCAAGACAATAAAAAGCAGAAGGTAAGAACCAAAAGTATCGAACACAAAAAAGTTCTGCCCCAAGTAAGCAGCGACCAATCCCAAACCAAAAGGAGCGAACCGCTTAAGTTTCGTAAAGGAAAGCAACCCTCGTAACCAAACCAAAATCAAAAATAAATAAGCAAGCAAACCCAACACTCCCCCCACCGCTAAATATTCGAAAAATACATTGTGGGGTTTGTCAAAATAAGTTTCCCCAAAACCGTAGCGGAGCAATTTGGGCTCATAATGTTTATCAAAAGGATATTTAAAATTTTCAAACCCGAAACCTAAAAAAGGCCTTTCTTTAAAAGATGCCCAAGCAATCTGCCAAGCAATCAATCGTGTCTGCGCGTCTGGAGAATTAAAAGAAAGATTAGTAAAACGACCAACAACCGGAATTTTCTGCCACCAGCTAGAATCCCTCGAAAACCAGAACCCCGCCCCAAAAAGCAAAATCAAACTTAAGAATATCGCCGAAGTAATTCGAAGCCCTCGGGGCGAAAAGCCAAAATAAGCTTCCCCTCTCCTAGTAAAAGCAAGATAAAATAGAAAAACCAAAACGCCGAGCGCTAAGCCTAAGAGTGCCCCCCGAGTCCCAGTTATAAAAACAATAAAAATCTCTAGGAGCGTCCCGCCCACCAGACTCCAAGACAATAAGTTGCCAAAACCGCCCCGATTCTTATAAGTCTCCGCCGCCAACCAAAAACCAATAAAAATGTGAAAAATTAAGTACGAAGCCAAAAAAGCCGGGTTACCTAAGAAGGAACCGGGGCGGCCAGACGAATACTCTAAGAAAAATCTAGGGAAGTAAATCTCTACAATAGCAAAAACAGCAACCACTACGCTCACAAAAAAACCAAAAATAAAAAACCGGCGCCAATTCAACTTGTCCTTCAAATTAGCCAGAATTAAAAAAAGAATCCCAAAGTGAAAAAGCGAAACCAAGCCGAGCGCCCTGTCTTGAGTGGACCAAACACTCCGCTGAGGATCAACCCCAAAAACAGCGGAAATTGCGAAAACTAACAAAAAAATTAAAACCCCCCAAGTTAGTTTTGTAAATTTGGGTCGATATGCGGGATAAAAAATAATCAGTCCAAGCCAAAGCCCGAAAATCAACTCTACGAGTGCCTGAAACACAAAAACCTTCGGCGTCAAAAAAGGGTAAATAAAACTTCGAGCAAAGAAAACGGGAGTAAGTAAAATCCCATAAAGACCAACTTTAATCGCCCTAATTAAAAACTTCTCCATTGTTTGTATTTTACCTAATCTGCTCCTAAAACTAAAACGGCCCGCGAGGGGCCGTTTTAGTTTCTATGCTATCAGCTCTATTCGTAACTGGTGTTCGTAATCGTGAACGGTACCTTACTAGCTTCAATACCAATACCAGCTGTCGTGCTCGCCTCGCCAGAGAGACCGTCAATCCAGCCAACGTCAGTTGTTGCATTAACAGTCACCGAGAGGCCGTCGCCCGAGTTAGCCGCATTGTTGAAGCTGGCCGAGTTGACTCGAATGTGGGCCTTCTGGGTTGCACCGGCAGAAATCACCACAGCCGGACCGAAGGTAACGCTGCAAGAGTTACCAGCGCCCGGAGTGCAAGTCTGCTGTGTTGCACTACCCAAGGCAGTGCTACCCAAGTCATCCCTGTATAGGTCAACTGTGAAGTTAGCCGTTCCATTGGTTACAGCTAATCCTTGGAACTTGATCGTTACAGTACCCAAGGTCAACTGTCCCGCTGAATCAGCTGTGAAGTTAAGATTGGCCAAGTCATCCGCAGCCGTCCTAACTCTCGTTGATCCAGCGCCAATCAAACTAGCTGCCAAGGTAAGCTTAGAGCGGTAAATAGTCTGAGCATTACCACCCGCCGTACCGCTAACCGTAGCTGACGATTGGGAATACTTACCTCGAGCCGTAATCGGCGAAGAAGTCGCGCTCCACGTGTGGCCCGAGCCAGAAACCGCACCAGAGCTAAAGCTGGCAACTTTACCCTTCAAGACTAGCGTCTTGGAATTATTCTTTGCGACAAGAACTGGGCTGGTGCCAAAGCTAAAGGCTACTGTTGAAGTTGTGGTCCCGGCAATCGTTGGAGTAAGCGGCCCGGCCACCTTAGTCAAGCCATCATACAACTCAAGATCGTAGAACGAAGTTCGGCCTGCGACGTTTGAGGTAATGGTATCAAGGAAGGTGAAGTCGGTTACGTTAACATCTTCAACGTTGTCGTTCGAAAGTCGAACAGCTAGTAAATCTTTACCAGCCGTTGTATTCATCGCCACTTGCGATGCAGCTGGGTTATTCGCCGTATCAACTGCCAAAGTCAAGGTCGGACCAGATGAAATAATAACGTCCTGACCATTTTGAGCCGATGGAGCTGTGAGCGAACTATTAGACACTAACCCGACCGCATTCAAACTCACGTAGTCGATAACCGCACTCTGGGTGCCGGTTGCCGAACTCGTCAAGATATCAGCGCAAAGGTTGATAATGACCGAAGCTCCAGCGTTAACGATAATCGGTGAACCCGAGAAAGTTAAGCTGGTTTCAGCATCGCCAATTGTTGGACGCGTAGTCCCGAATTGGGTGCCATTACACTCCGTGCCGCCTACCATTACCTTCAAGTTTTGAAGGTCCATGTTGGCGTTTGAATCTTTATCAACGGTAAATGCGTTGATTTTAGCGCCTTCGGACGAAGCTGCTGTAGCTACGAAAGACGCTATGCGAGCGTTAGTCGTACCAGCAACGTAAGTCGGATTCGAGAACGCGCCGTTAGTCGCTAAGCTAAGCGGATTCGAGGTAACCGTTAAAGTTGCTCCGCTTGCTGCGCCGCTCGAGGCCGTTTGGAATGAAGTCTGGCCTTCTAAGTTTGAAGAGCCAGCCACCAAAGCACCTTGTAAAGCAGTCGCATCCACCGTGCTTAGAACATCGGCTTTTAGCGAGAGAACCCGAGTGGTATTCGCTGGAACAATGTAGTTAATGTACGAAGAGCTCGTCCCTAGGTGGCAAGTAACCGATGATGCCGCCAAAGTACAAGTTCCATTGGTAGTACCGCTGGTAATAGTGGCAATACTGCTTCCCACTTGATTTCCAGCGTCGTCAACCAACTGAAGGTTTTGAACTTCATCTGTAACATTAGCTAAAGTTGCCCAGTCGGAAACACCCGTGCCGGTGATCGAGAAATCAATGAAACGAACTTTCACGTTTTCTCCAGCTGCATAGATGGAGAATTTCGCCAAAGTTACGCTAGAAGCTCCCGCGGCGATGTTTCCGGTCGGCGAATCCGAAGCCAAAGTGACAGTAATCTGCCCTTGGTTAATCGTTACCTGAGTCGAATCGTCAGTCACTGTAGGCGAAATACCTACGTTATACTGCGAATCCACGAAGTAAAGATCATAGGGCCTTAGAATTCTAACCGTAAAGTTCCTGTTGGGGCTGCCGGCAATATCAGCGTAGAGATCTACTACTGCATTTCCGGTGCTAATCTTAACCGGGCTTGCGCTAAGATCGAAGGTTAACTCTCCGCCCGTCGGAACCTGGGCCATGGTAGTGCCCACCTGCGTGCCATTAACCTGAAGTTTTAAGTTCCTGAGGTCAGACATATTAGCCGAGCCTACTATTGTGAACTTAACACTCTTAAGCCAAACAGCGCTATTGGCAACGCTCACACTAGCCGTTCCAATTAAAACGCCATTCGTGCCAGCATCAACGGTAGATCCCACCGAGTTAAAATTCCAACTGGCGGTAGCCAAACTTGGATTAGAAACAGTAGTTACGTTGATGGTTGGTAAAGTTAAAGGCAAGCCGCTAACGCCGGCACTGCCAGCCGTCATTGTATCCACCGACCAAGCGATGGTATTACCGGCTGCCGCGCCCGTAGACAAGTCCATCCTTAAAGTCAGAGTCCTCATCTGGCCAGCGTTAACCTGAATATTTAAACCAGAGAAAGTAGCGACTCCTTGGTTTAAAGAGCTGTATTGGGCAACCACTGCTCCGGTCTCATCCGCCAAGTAAAGGTTGTTGATTTGAGTATCACTCACCACACCAACCTTCTTAAAGGTAAAACCGGTAACAGTTGCGCCTGCAGTTACAGCCGCCGTTACATTGAATTTTCCTACTTCAATTTGACCAGCACCACCTACAGCGCTTAAGCCAACAACTGGACCCGGTGTAACCGAAAGTCCGGTAGCTGGCGTCACGACTGGTCCGGTGCTAGGTCCGGTGCTAGGTCCTGTGCTAGGTCCGGTGCCAGCTGCCGTTTGAGCGTACTTAGCCTTCGAAAGAGGGCCAAAGTAACCCGTCGCTTTCACGCCCATGGACTTCTGCCAAGCTTTCACAGCTGTGGTGGTCTTGGGTCCGAAATGTGTTGATTCGTTACCCGGAGAACCAGCTCCACTTGTCGCTACTGTAAAACCAGCTCCGTTCAAGTATTGTTGCAAGCACTTAACATCGTTGCCATTTACACCCACGGTGAGGTCGCGTGTGAAAACGCAAGCTGTCGTCCCTGCACCACCTTGAGAAGTTTTTAGCTGATTTTGTAGCTGCTGAATTGTAGCTAGCAAAGCATTGATTTGGTCCTGAATTTGGGCCGCTGACATCTGAGCATTAGCTACTGGAACAAGCATCATTGCACCCGAAAGCCAGACACCTGTCGTGGCCGCGAGTGCTGTCGAAATGAATTTCTTTCCTAAACTACTCATTTGTTTTTTATTATTAATCGACTTAACCCCTCTAAGATTTCAATCAAAGAGGGTAATTTTTTATTTTTTAATCTCGACCTTTAAAATTTCTGGCAATTACTCCCCCTCTCCCGACCAACCGCCAATCTAAGTGAGGATTAGCAGCCAAACCAACTCCTATAAAGAGTCGGGTTAAGCTAGAGCGGAAGAAGAAGAGGTGTAATTTTCAATATCAACACCAACAAAAAATCGCTCTTTCGAGCGAGGCCAAAACAACCAACGGATAGCTTGATAAACAAATAACCCATACTAAAAGTTATTGAGTTATCAGCTACCTGCAAATTGGCTCAGCCTCACTCGCCTTTTAAGAAATCTACGATTCCTTTTAAGGCTCTGAACCAGTGGACAGACAATTAATTATATGCCAGCTTTCCCTTTAAACAACATGTGGAAAAACTAAAGGAAAAGCCTGTATAAAGTTGTCTCGCCACTATCGAGACAACATAGCTTAAAACGATTCTAAAAACAAGAGGTTACACACCTTAAGAGACTAGCTAATTTCTCGCTTAATTCTATAGTAAGTTGCCGGACCACCGCTGCCGAATCGCTCAATTAGACCCTGACCGCTCAAACGTTCCAAATCATAGCGAATAGTCCTCTCGCTCACATCCGGCAACACTCCTTGTAAATCACTTAATCGGCAATAACCACTTTGCCGTATTTTCTCGATAATCGCCGAGGTCCTATCTCCTCCAACAGCTTTATTTCTTTCCTCTGTAGTATTGCCGGACATTGCCGGATTATGGAAATTCGGGACTTTCTCCGCGGTCGACTCAATCGGGGCAGCTATCGACTTACCCATTGCCTCGCCTTGATTCAAACTTCTTAAATTAGCTCTATTCAAAAACTTTAAACTAAGATCTCCAGAAAAGAGACGTCTAAATTCGTCTGATTGATCTTTTAATTCGCCTGCTTGTTCATGTATTGCCGTATCTAGTCTTGCGAGCTCGCCAAGTACTACTTCAGCACTATGATATCCTACAAAACCCAACTCTGCCCCCAGTCTTAAAAAATAATCCAATCCCACCGCCGCCACTCGAGTAGCTTTTTCATCTCCTCTGATAACGGCATCCAAAAAACCTAAAGCATGGTTTTCTAAAAAAGCTCCAAAAGCCTGACTTTTGACATTGCCCACCAACCTTAAAGAGGCGTAGACAACCTCAAAGGCCTTCCTAAGCTGAAGTTGACTTAAATTATCCACAGGCACAGCCTAGCTTATATCTCCCGACACTGTCAACCACCACTATCTTCTATTTTTGTTTTTCTAAAAAGGCAGCTGTTTCCTTTAAGCCCTGAAGAGTACCGCAGTCAAGATATCTCCCTTTAAACTCAATGCCGTAGACTTTTCCTCCTCTTGCTAGATCGAGAGCAAAAGCATCGGTAATCGGCAAACAATCATTAACTCGATTACGTTTAGTGCGCCTATCCATCCTTCTAATCTGGCTCATCACTGAAGTTGAGACCACATACGCTCCAATCAAAATTAAATTCGATGGAGCTTCTTTAATAGCCGGTTTCTCGATAATTCCGGAAACCCGATAAAGTTTCCTCGTAACGTCAAAACCCTTTAGAGCTATAACTCCAAAGCGGCTCACTTTCTGTTTTGGTACTCGTCTAAGTGTTAGTAAAGTAGCCGAATCTTCTAAACTCTTAGTCTTCTCAAGTAGCTGCTTTAAAAAAGGCTTCCTATCCCAAAGAACATCATCGCAGTACCGAACTAGAAAAGGCCCCTTTTTAACTAACTCCCCGGCCTGAAGTAAAACATGCCCCGTCCCCAAGAGTTCCCGCTGGACGCGAACGTGAAACTTCAGATCTGAAAATTTTCTCCGAGCCAACTTAAGATATTTTTCAAAATCTTGCCTCTGACTTGGATTGATAATCAAAATCACATCCCGAATATCGGTCCCATTCGTCTCATTGAGAATGTAATCAAGTAATGGTTCCCCGCCCACTTTTACCAAAGCCTTAGGCACCTTTAAGGTTATGGGGTGCAATCTTTTCCCTAGGCCCGCTACTGGCAAAACCAATTTAGTAATTTTTTTCACTTTGATATTTATTTGTCTTTAACCCTAAAGACTCCACTTATTCCCGGTAAGCACGAGAACCATAAATACGAAAAACACTGAAAAATGAGCTAGAATCTTCCTTGGCGTCAGGTCTTCTCTTAAATACGCCAAGAGGATCTCAATTAAACTAAAAGAAAAAACTAAGAGCGCCGCCGCCTGAGAAAGGTAATTAAATGGCATAAATAGAAAAACCCAAAGCGCCTGCCAAATAAGAAAAGCTGCTAAACCCGCTACCGCTGTCACCTTCCAAATATCAAAACTTACTTCGGTCAAAACAGAATCTTCATATTTAATTAGGTTCCTGACTAGTAGAAAGAAGACTAAGCTTACCAGAAAAGATCCCAAAACCACACCCAACCCATTCCATCTTTGAAAATCACTAAAGAAAGCTAAAAAAGCCAAGGAAAGTAAAATTAATATAAAAATCTGATAGCTAGATTTCCTCTCGACAAGCACTAAATTCTTTGTTCCCAAAACAAGAAAAGTACCGACCGCGATCAAACCAGCCAGCCATAAGCTTTTATCAAAGAAAGCGGGAGAAATAATCACGATAAAAACCAAAAACGGAAAAACAAATTGGAAAGGCCGAAATAGAGGCCTCAAATAGAAATAGGCAGCTAGAACTAAAAAAAGCCAGAAGGGCAAAACATACCACCCCAACCCTATCCCTATCGCCTTAGCTACTAAAGACCAATGAATTCGCCCGGAAATTAACTTTAACTTTTCCGCCATCTTTAAGTTCTCCTTTAATAATTTGGTCAGCCAGCTTATCCAAAATCACCTTTTGCATTAAACGCTTAAGCGGCCGAGCCCCAAACTCCGAGCTAAAACCCTCTCGCGCCAGATACTCCCGGGCTGCCTGATCAACAACAATATGAATCTTGTGTTTGGCCAGCCTCTTCTCGATAAGCTCAACCTGAATATCCACAATCTTCTGAATATCAACAGGGTTCAAGGGATCAAAAATGATAATCTCGTCCACCCGGTTCAAAAACTCTGGGCGAAAACTTTCTCGAAGCGCCTCCATGACCTTTCCTTTATATTCACTGTTTCCTAATTTATCCTCATCCCCGCTCTCCGAGGAACCGAACCCTAAATTCGCTGCCGTTTTTAGATATTGGCTCCCCACATTCGAAGTCATAATCACGATAGAATTCTTGAAATTCACAAACTTACCCTTGCTATCGGTCAGCCTCCCGTCATCCAAAATCTGGAGCAACAAATTAAAAACCTCCGGATGAGCCTTCTCAATCTCATCAAAAAGAATCAAGGCATACGGCCGATGCCTAATCGCCTCGGTCAGTTGCCCCCCCTCTTCGTAACCGACGTAACCTGGCGGTGAACCAATTAATCTCGCCGTCGCGTGGCGCTCCATATATTCTGACATATCGAACCTTAAAAGAGCCTTTTCGTCATTAAACATAAACTCAGCCAAAGCTCTTGCCAACTCGGTCTTCCCCACTCCCGTAGGACCTAAGAATATAAAAGACCCCAGTGGTCGGTTTTCATCCGACAATCCAGCCCGAGCCCTCCGTAAAGCGTTTGCCACCGCCCTTAAGGCCTCTTCTTGCCCCACTACCCTCTTACCAATCGCCTCCTCAATTTTTACTAGTTTCTCAGCCTCAGACTCAAGCATCCTTCTAAGCGGTATTCCAGTCCAACTTGAAACAATCGCTGCTACGTCTTCTTTATCAACCGACTCTTTTAAAAATTTCTTACTTTCACTGTTAATCTTTTTAGCTTTTCCTGACTTCGGTTTATTGCTCTTCTCGGCAAAATGCTTAGTCTCGAAATTCTCAAACTCTTTTTGCGCCTGTGGCAATTCCCCGTAAAAAATTTCGGCTACCCTTTCAAGATTCCCGACTCTTTCAGCCACTTCCGCCTCGCGTTTTAAGTTATCAATTTTACGCCGCAATTCATGAAGGTTTTCAAAAACCACCTTCTCTGAATGCCACTGGGCGGAAAGTTTATCATTCTCTTGTTTTAATTTGCGAATCTCTCGATCAATTTCCTTAAGGCGATCCCCTTCTTTTTTTTCTTCTTTGCTTAAAGCCTGCTTTTCCACCTCTAACCGCATCAATTCGTGCCTTACTCTGTCGATTTCTTTCGGCAAACTCTCTGACTCAAGGCGCCTTGCCGCTGCAGCTTCATCGATCAAGTCCACCGCCTTATCTGGCAAAAACCGATCTGTAATATAGCGGGCTGAAAGGTTGACCGCCTCCACGATTGCTTCGTCGCTAATCCGAAGACCATGATGAATCTCGTACTTTTCTTTTAAACCTCTTAAAATGGCGATGCTGTCTTCAATCCCCGGCTCGTCAACCATAATCGGTTGGAACCTTCTCTCAAGAGCCGGATCTTTTTCGATGTATCGCTGATATTCTCGAATTGTTGTTGCCCCGATTGCGTGCAGTTCTCCTCGTGCTAAAGCTGGCTTCAAGAGGTTAGAAGCGTCTACTGCTCCCTCCGCTGCCCCTGCCCCAACAATTGTGTGGATTTCATCTATAAAAAGAATAATCTGCCCATTCGAGTTTTTCACCTCGCGGATAAAAGCCTTTAAGCGATCTTCAAATTCCCCCCTAAATTTAGTCCCAGCGATAAGGGCTCCCAGATCAAGCATAATAATCTGCTTGTTTTTAAGCGGTTCTGGTACGTTTCCGCTTACGATCCGCTGAGCTAAACCCTCCACGATTGCCGTCTTACCAACCCCAGGTTCTCCAATTAAAACCGGGTTATTCTTCGTTCGTCGCGATAAAACCTGAATTACTCGCCTCAACTCCTCTTCCCTGCCAATCACAGGATCCAACTCTCCTGCTTTAGCCTTTTCAGTAACATTAATCCCATATTTCTCTAAAACCTGGAACTTCGTCTCAGGAGTCTCGTCAGTAATCCTCATTGAACCCCTTAGTTGATTCAGCGTCCTGAGTGCCGCTTCTCTTCGCAAACCAAACTGCTCTAAAATCGCCTTCGCCGAAGAAGGTGTTTCTAATATCGCCAAAAGAAGATGCTCGCAAGAAATAAACTCATCCTTCTGGGCTGCCGCCACCTTAGCTGCTTGATCTAAAACCTGCATCAATTCTTGCGAAAGATAAAGTTGACTGATATTTGAGCCGCTCACTAATTTCGGCAAACGATCAATTTCCGCTTCGATCTGTTGGTGAAATTTATCCAAGTTCACTCCTAATCTAAGTAAGAGGGGCTGAACCAAGGATTGTTGATCCTCTAATAAACTTACCAAAAGATGTAGAGCCCTTAATTCTCCATTATTCCTGCGGGCCGCTATCTCTTGAGCATTTTGAAGAGCTTCTTGTGCTTTAATAGTAAACCGATGAAAACTTGGCATGAAAGGTTATTTTCTTAGATTATACCACGGCTGTCAACGAGCAACCCAAAACAAGCAAATTTTCGTGAACAAAAACTAGCTACTCCGTCGGTCGCTTACCAAGTGCCACACTTAACTCCACTATTTTACCCTGGCGATTAATTTTTAAGTTTATTGTTTGTCCGACACTAAGTTCCGATATCGCTTCAGTTAAAACATTTTCTTTATCAATCTTCTTGCCATTAATCTCCAAAATTATATCTTCCGCCTGAACTCCGGCTTTTGCTGCCGGCGAATCTGGCTGCACCGGAGGATTTTCTCCATCTCCCCTCACTAACGCTCCGTAATCAACCGGCAATTTATTCTTCTTCGCTAAATCCGGCGTCACCATTATGTAGCGCACTCCTAAGTAGGGCGCTTGAATCTCGTTGCCAGATTTGACCGAATTGACGTCTCGTTTCGCTTTATTGATTGGGATAGCAAAACCAATATTCTGCGCCCCCGAAGCAATCGCAGTGTTTATTCCGATCACTTGTCCCCGTAAATTCAAAAGCGGGCCGCCGGAATTACCCGGGTTAATTGCCGCATCAGTCTGAATCACGCCACTAATAGTCTCTGTCATATCTCCACCCGAAGCCGTTACTGTTCGGGCCAACCCAGAAACCACTCCTACCGACACCGTATTCCGGAACTCCCCCAAGGCATTACCAATCGCAATCGCAGTCTGCCCCAATTGCACAGAATTAGAATCGCCCAACTCTATCGTCGGCAAATTCGCAGCTTCGATCTTAACCACCGCTAGGTCCTGAACCGGATCACGAGCTAGAACTTTAGCATCGTACTTCTTTCCATCGCTCATTATCACAGTATAAGCAGCCTTAGCGTCGGAAACCACGTGTTTGTTCGTTAAAATCATCCCGTTTGAAGAAACAAGGAAACCGCTTCCTCCTCCCACCTCTTGTAGTTGTTTTTTCCCGGTATCGCAAGGTTGGGAAAAATTAAAGTCTTGACCAAAGAATTGCTGGAATTCCGGAGGTATATTCTGAAATGGGCTAAAGGGACAATTTTCGATTATAGGAACATACTTTGAAACCGTAATCGCCACCACCGCCGCAGAGGCTTTCTTAACCGCCCCCACTACTGCTTGTTCATAATCCAAAGCTGGTTTATACAAAGGAACACCTTCTTTCTGACTACTCGCCGAATCCCCGTTATTCTTCTCATTACCTTCCCCCTGAGACGGCGTCCCGCCGACAAAAGGTTTTTTGATCGAATCCCAAACATCTCCAAAAAAACTAGCCCTCGCCTGAAGGGCGCCCAATACAAGGACTAAGAATAAGCCCAGACCTAACGCCACAAACCTCTTACTATTAATGTTGTTCATATGGAATATATTAAAAAAGCTCACGACTCTTTGCAATCCAGCCTAAACTGAAAAATCGCGACGCCTTTTGGCCCATAGAATCTATGGGCCAAAAGCGCCAAAAAGGTCGACTCCTAAATTCCTACGCCGCAATTTCCAAATTGTAACATCCGAAAATCAAAGCAACCTTCCCTGATTCTCCTCTACTTTAAAATCTACCTTCTTAATCTCTCCGGTAACAGCATCCGGCACAAAAAGGCATCCCCTCCGCCTATATAAATCGTAAAGTTCTCTTGTCAGCCTTACATCCTCAAGGCAGTACTTCTTAAGGTCATCTATTCTTCCTTCGCTGTACATTACTATTGCATCTGCCCCTGAATGGGCCTTCGTCACTCCCAAATTAGCCCCAGCCAACTTACTCAAACTCACCCTCCGGCCCGTCGCCATCTCGAGTTCCTGAAGTAAATCCACTCTCTCTTTTTGCCATAAATCTACGTCTTTCGTTGCAATGTTATTTTGAAAATAAGAATTCAGAACCGGCACGTCGTAACGATTCATCGAAAATCCGACCAGCCTACTCGCCCCCCTAAAAAGCTCGCCCAAACTCTCGATTTCCCCTTCTTCATAGCAGAAATACTTGTCTAAGTTATAAGAGTAAACACCCACAACCGAAATCTTAAGCGCGCCAAAGTTATTCCAACCCACTCCTGGGTCAGTAAAAAAATTTTGAGTTTCAATGTCAAACACTAGAGTATCCATATTTATGACACAAATATACCAACTGTATGAATGATACTAATCATACAAATTCGCATTATTTGTATCATTAGCATGCATTCGTATATTAGTATCGCAGTTAAACGTGCCTATCTGCCACATTCGACGCCGCATAACTCGAAGGTTTTGTCTTCGGCTCAAAGTTATAAGCCCTTATCATTCCCACTACCTCTTGTATCATTGCCTTAGTTTCGCCATTTTCTCCGATATCCGCATGAATCTCAAAATCAAACTTAATATCCTGCAACTTTTTAAGTTCGCTCAAAACTTCTTGCGCCACCTCTAAAGATAAAAGTACCTCCTTAATAATCCTATCGCGGAGAGTATGAAACTTTCCTAGTTCCAACCTTCTCCAAAAATACCTCCCGCCGTTGCCTACTCTATGTACCACCACCGCCGTCACAAAATCTGCCTTTCCCTCACCAATCTGTTCCGAATCAGTTCCGATTGTGATCTTGTATTGCCTTTTTAAATCGAACTTCATAAAACCCACAATCTCTCGGACCACTTGGCTAACCGAAAGCTTCAACCCGTATGAACTATTAAATAATAATTGACCCATAAACTCGTTTATAAGTTAGCAGCTCTAACAAGAATCGTCAATTAAAAATCTAAAGGGCCGACAAGCTCTGTTCTGCCTGAGGGCCCTTTGGGCGGCTAAGCCGCCACGCATGCGCTGTGAGGTAACGCTGGCTCATTTCGGAATATCTCCCCCATGACTTCATCAACTCCGGATGTTGCATCGTACTCCTTGTTGCGCAACGCAACCTTCCGGACACAACGTTGAAGCAGTGTCAGTTTCCGACGAAGAAGCTCTGCCGACTCGAGAGAGCTAGTCATACTACTTCGACCCAGCTCTTCCAAAGACTCATTGAGCTGGCTCGTGGCTTGACCCACTCGCGCCTCAACACTTGAAGCCGTCGTGTTATTCCACGCTTGAGCCATAATAGCCCGGACGATACACTCCACAACTTGCCTGTTAGCATCCACGTTCATCACCTCCTCTCGTGGGCTAAAGGTTTCCAACGTTCTACCCTTACCATACCACCCTCAAACCTAATTTCAACCTACTTTGTTCCTAAGTTGTTTATAAACATACTCATTCGTTCCGGATTATAATCCGGTGTAGAGATAATCTTCGTATATTTTCTTAGTTTTGTCATAAATAATCTGACGGAAACTAGCCGGAATTTTCTTGTCATAAAGCGGAGTAATTTCTCCAGAATAGTGGACTAAACAATCCAGATACTTTATGCACTTCCCTCGATCATCGCCATTGCTATAACCCCGCAGCTTCGCATCGGTTCCAGATTTCCTAATTTGGACAAACATATTCTTAAAAGCTAAATATGTCGCATCTCCCGTAAAACGCACGTCCTCCAAACTCGAAAAGTCTAACTCGGGCACGGCCTCTAAAAGTATTTCCTTCGCTTCGCCGATCGTAACTAATTTCTCTCGGATCGCAAGAGCAATTCCCAAATAATAAAGATCTATCTCGTCTCTTTTAACTTCTCCGTCGGCTTTAGCTTTCAGTAATTTCTCTGGGTCGGGTTCGCTTTCATTGTAGTAGGTAATATCAACTCGCTCATAATAACGATAAACAATACTAGACTCTTTAAAGACTTCTTCTAAATACTCAAGCATCGATTTCTTCTCCAAAAAAAGATGGGCTGCGAGCGCCGCTGTAATTATGGAAGCCTCCCCCGCACTCTTCTCCCTCATCGCCAGCGCCTTTCTTCCTTTGCCACTCTGAATAATCTCCTCGGGGCCAATAATCATCCCTCCGCTTTCCTCTCCGGCAAAAGCAATTCTTGGATTAACCCCTAAATTTGTCCCTTCCCGCCAAACATCATTTAGGACCACCGGCTCGCTTGGGCGAGAAAACAATTTCTTCTCAACTTTTTTCATAGTCGTCGCAATTTCTTTAAAACCTACCGGCGTTGTAAGAACCGTTACCCCATTCGCCGCTGCCCATTCATCCCACGCCCTCGAACACGGAGTTGTCACGATCATAAACCGAGGATGATTCCCCCATAAACCAGCTTTTTTCATCTGTTTCATATAAAAGTCCATCACCATCAAAAAGGAAAAAGTCGGGTGATAAAAAGAAACAATTTTTTCATTGTTGATCTTGATCGAATAAATCCCAAAACTATCCAATCTTTCCTTATTCGCAATCGGCTCCACCTGCCCAATCACCAAACGATCACCGTCTGGATCAGTTATAAATAGAACATAACCCACCGGTTTATCCTTAAGGAAGTGCTCATAAAACATTGTTTCTTCCACCTCCGGCAAAGAAGCATCGCAAGAAAAATCAAAAAACTCTTCTCGCCCATTTTTAGGATTTAACTTCCGAGTTTTACCAACACCGTGAAAAAATGGATCTTCATTTTGGTTATTCCACTCAAAAACGTCCAAAATTCCGAACTCCCTAAGAAGCGGCATCATTGTCCGATACATTGATCCGCCTACCGTTTCCATCATCAGCCTCATTCCCTGACTCATTGCCTCTTTAATAAGGTTGATGTTCGCCTCCGTTGCCACTCCGCCCCGCAAATAATCCGCGTAAAGTTTAATTGCTTCAAAATCTTGGATGGTAAAATTATTTTTTTTAGGAGCCAAGGTAATACGATACCCCTGGGGCATCTCTTTCGCTATTTTTATAATCTCCTCGATTTTCTGAATAAAAGCCAAAGACATTTCTGGCAAAAACTGACTGCCTTGATTATCTAAATCTTTAGTGGCCGTCTTACTACTAATTGCGTGGCTCGAAGTCACAAATTCCCCGCCGTCATAATCATTCATAAAAATAAAAAAAGATGCGAGCCAAATTGCTATCGGAACATTATCGCCAGTCTGGTGAGTATAAATTCTTTGGCCAGCGTGAATGCGAGAAATAAGCTCAATATATTGTTTAGTGTTATAACGCACTTCCCCCGCCACCACCTTGTGAATTTCGCGATCTTTGATGTGGTCCTTCAAAACCAAACTCTTCCCCAAAGTTGCCAAAACCACCCCTATCTGATTTATTGGGAACCTCGAATCCCAAGAATACAAAATGTTTTGAGGGCCTCGAATCCCCCCGGTTGAATGTTGGGCCTCTTTCTTGTAATTTTGAAGCCACTTTTCCAATTCATACTTCTCGACAAAATCTTTGTTAATCACTAAGTTAATCTCGCCCGAATCGTTCGAATCAAAAATTGGGCTATTCTTTATCCAATCAGGAGTTATATCCTTAACTGACCGAAAGTATTCTTCTTTGAGCTCACTTAAATATTTCTCCCTCGAAGCTAGGTCGTTAAATTTTGCCATTAGGAAAATTATAAAATCTTATTTGTCTTTTTAAAAGATATGTAAGAAAATATAAAAGCAAAATGGCGAGAAACAGAAAAAAACGACGGGAGGAAGAAGACAGCGACGATGGCGGCGGCTGGCTCCGCCCCGAAACCAAAAGATCTATCTGGGGTATTGCCTTAATCGGCCTAGGCCTCATTTTTACTCTCGCAAGAGCCCACAAAGCCGGCCCAGTCGGGGAACTCATATTCCAAGCTTTAAACACGCTCTTTGGGTGGGGCTACCTCATTATGCCGCTCAGCCTGCTTATGGCCGGCGGGGCCCTAATCCTTACTAATAAAAAAAGGCCATCCTGGGTAGTGTTTCTCGGTACCACCCTGACCCTTCTTTCATCTCTCGGCTTAATTCAAATCTTTGCTGAAGGAAAAGGGGGATGGCTTGGGTTTGTTTTAGGATCTCTTAAAACCCCCTTCGGCCAAATTGCCTCGACTATCATCAACACCATCATTCTTATCATCTCGATACTGATAACTCTAAATATCCCGATTAAGATTTCTCTCCCTAAAAAAGCCGATAAAGAAGAGGTTGATATCGAAACGCCAGAAGATGAGAAGGAAGAAAAAGAAGATGACGAAGAAACCGAAGAAGAAGTCGAAGAAGTGGGCGCCGAAGAAGAGAGTAGAATTAAGAAAAGTATCACCAACATCTTCTCCGCAGCCCCCAAACCTCAAAAGGTTAAAGTCCACAAAATTAAAGACTACATCGCACCCCCTCTCGACCTTCTAAAATCATCAACCGAAAAACCGTCGACCGGAGACCTCCGCGCAAACGCGAACATCATCAAAAGAACCCTGGAGTCATTCGGTATCCCGGTTGAAATGGGAGAAATTAACATTGGCCCAAAAGTCACTCGCTACACTCTAAAACCCGCTGAAGGAGTCAAACTCTCTCGCATCACCGCCCTAAGCCAAGACTTAGCCCTCGCCTTAGCCGTCCACCCCATCCGCATTGAAGCCCCAATTCCAGGAAAGTCTCTGGTTGGCATCGAAGTCCCGAATAAAGCAGCCGCCCTCGTTCGCTTGGGTAGCCTTATCCTCTACCCCGAGTTTCAGAGCTCTGGCCTACTCGGTTTTGCCCTTGGCCGCAACGTAAGCGGCGAACCTATTTTTGCTGACATTGAGAAAATGCCCCACCTTCTAGTCGCCGGAGCCACCGGCAGCGGTAAATCTATCACCATCCACTCAATTTTAATTTCGCTCCTCTATAAAAACTCGCCGACTACTCTAAAGCTGATCTTAGTTGATCCCAAACGCGTCGAGCTCTCAACTTACGAGGGGCTCCCCCACTTAGCCACTTCCGTCATTACCGAAAATAAGAAAGCTATCAATGCTCTCCGGTGGGCCATCACCGAAATGGACAGAAGATACGACATTCTTCTTAAAGCTGGCCGGCGCGACATAGCTTCCTATAACAAATCAGGGCCCGAAGAACCCCTACCCTACCTAATAATTGTTGTTGATGAGCTAGCCGATCTAATGACATCCTATGGACGTGAAGTTGAAGGCTCGATTGTCCGACTGGCACAGATGGCTCGCGCAACGGGCATTCATCTTATCCTTTCTACTCAACGACCATCTGTTGAGATCATCACCGGCCTTATCAAAGCCAATATTACAAGCCGCATTGCTCTCCAAGTTGCTAGCCAAGTCGATTCCCGTACTATCCTCGACACCTCCGGCGCCGAGAAGCTACTAGGCGGCGGCGATTTACTTTTCATCTCTTCCGAGCTTTCAAAACCCAAACGTATCCAAGGCTCCTACATTACCGAAGAAGAAGCCAACAAAGTAGTTAATTTCATTAAAGAAAACAACCAACCCGAAGAAAGCGAAGAAGAAATAGATCTCTCCAATGGGAATCGAGAAAATTCGAGCGACGTTTTAGATGGCTTCGACGGCGAATCCGAGACCGACGACGAATTATACCTAGAAGCCGTTGAAGTTGTCCGGGAAGCCAAAAAAGCTTCGGCTTCACTCCTTCAGCGCCGCCTTAAAGTCGGCTACGCGAGAGCCGCTCGCCTACTCGACTTGATGGAAGAAAATGGTTTAATTGGTCGAGGAGAAGGCGCTAAACCCCGCGAGGTATACTTAGACAAAATTGGTGTCGACTTCAAGTCAAAATTTAATGCAGACCAGCTATGAACCCTGACTTCCAAAGCTTTTTTAGTGACAAACTCAAAGAGAAGGGGCTAAGCCTTAAAAAACTGTCGGAAATCTCCGGCATTGCTTTGAAACACTTAGAAAACTTAAACTCTGGCAATCTCGATGCTCTCCCCCCTGCTCCCTATATTCGCGGATATCTAAAAAAAATATCGGAAATCTTAGAGTTTGATCCAGAACCCTGGTGGCAAGATCTAAGGCGAGAAGGAGAAATTGTAACATCAGGAAATAAAGACTCTCTGCCTCAAAATCGGTTTGCCAAAAAAGTTGCCAACAGGAAAAACTGGCCCATCATCCTAATTATCCTAATTATCCTGGCTTATTTTGGATTTCGATCTTCAAAAATCTTCGGCCGCCCGGAAATCACCACCACCTATCCTCCGAGCGAAGAGGTTTTAATTATTCAGACTAAAGACATTACTCTTCAAGGAAACTTGCGCGGCGGAGATAAAGTTATGATCAATGGCGAAGCCACCCCAATTAACCAAGACGGATCCTGGCAAAAAACAATTTCCCTCGATCCGGGTCCAAACATTATAGAAATCGCTGCCAAAAAATTTCTCGGCCAAGAAACTAAAATAACCCGCAACATTATTTACGAACCACACCCGGAATCACAAAAAACAGAAATGTTAAATTCCCAAGGCTCTGGCGTTACTTCTACGATAGAAAACTGAAAGCCGCGGTTACTCGCCGCGGCCCCAAAACGAGGAAGCTCACCTAGGAATCAGGCATCACCACTCTCCTGATAATATGAAATTCGTTTTTAGGGAGCCCCTGCGTTCGACGACGAGATATATCCCGGACAGAATCGACCGAGATATTCAGCGATTTAGCAATCCCTTCCGGGCTATACCCTTTCCTGAGGAGCATCCGAATCTTTGTTTCAAAATCCTGTTCCACGCCACACCTCCTTAAAACAATCAAATCCAAGTTCTCTTGCCAAAGCCGGGGACTGAACTAAAATTATACTAACATGATCAACAAAAAAACCAAGCCAGAAAAAGAAGAAAAAAACAACCTAAGCGAACTACTCGACAATCTCCGCGGCAAGTTCGGCGAGGGAGCTATTATGACCTTGGGCGAAACTCATAAAGTTGACGTCGCCTCGATTCCAACGGGCTCTTTCTCGCTCGACCTCGCCCTCGGTGTCGGCGGCCTTCCCCGTGGCCGAATTGTTGAAATTTTTGGCCCCGAAGCATCAGGAAAAACCACGCTTGCTCTTAATGTCGTCGCCCAATCTCAAAAACAAGGCGGTAAGGCGGCTTATATCGACGCCGAACATGCCCTCGATCCCGAATATGCCAAAAAACTCGGCGTTAAAATCAACGACCTGCTTATTTCCCAGCCCGATAACGGCGAAGAAGCCCTAAATATCCTGGAATCCTTAGTCCGCTCTGGTATCATTTCGGTCATTGTGGTCGATTCAGTTGCCGCCTTAACTCCTCGCGCCGAAATCGAAGGCGAGATGGGTGCGCAATTCATCGGCCTCCAAGCCAGAATGATGTCGCAGGCCCTCCGGAAATTAACCGCTATCGCCGCGAAGTCTAACACTCTTATTATTTTTATAAACCAAATTCGAATGCAAATCGGCGTAATGTTTGGCAACCCCGAAACCACTCCTGGCGGCCGCGCCTTGAAATTCTACGCCTCGGTAAGAATCGATGTCCGCCGCATCGCCCAAGTTAAAAAAGGAGACGAAATCGTCGGTTCGCGCGTCAAAGCTAAAGTGGTAAAAAACAAAGTTGCCGCTCCATTTAAGCAGGCCGAATTCGACATTATGTATGGTGAAGGCATCTCCTACGAAGCCGACGTCCTAAACGCGGGATTAAAAGCCGGCGTCGTCACCAAATCCGGCGCGAGTTACAGCTTCGAAGGCGAGCGCCTCGGTACCGGATTCGACAACATCCGCGAAAAACTTAAAGAGGACAAGAAACTCCTCACAGAAATAAAGAAAAAAATCCTTAAGAATCCAAAAACCGCATCGTCTCAAGAGTAAGACGCCTAATCCCCTTTCTTCTTTCTCCAAAGAAAGCATTTGAAGGACATTCGGTCTGCCTACCAGCAAACCGGGTTCGCAACCTGCTCTGTAATAAATTTCGACTCGTTTCTTCTAGTTAGTATCGAAGTGAAATCATTAACGTCCTTCCAGTGCAAGCGACGCCTTAAGTATCTAAACTATAATCTCCCGATCGCTTCTTTGAGCCCATCGAGCGAAGTGCTGATTACCATATAATTGTGAAACCAACCATAAATAAACTCCGCCGAAGACTTACTATACTTAAGAGACCGGGCCGGTTGTCCGCTGATTAACTTATCTTCAAAATTACCAAAACGACTTCCGGGGGTAGTCACAAAAAACTTTTCAAAATCCGAAGAGCGCTCTAGTTGGGTAATCTGAGATTTCAAAATCAACCAACTTTTTCCTTCTCCAAGCTGGGCTACTACCCCTGGCCAAAAACCATCTTTATTCTTAAAAACAAAAAGGGTAAAATCTGGCTCAAAATTCTCAGCCCAGAAATCTTCAGGTAAAAAATTCGCACCGATAACCTTAAAAAACTGACTGAGCGCCAACCATCTCCCTCCCCCATTTTTTACTTCCACTTCAAATAAACTCGAAGTTGATTTGTCTCCTTGAAGTAAATCAAAAACTTTTTGCGTATAGGTTTCTAAATCAGAGACGCTTGTAGCCGGATAATTAAATTTCATCTCTAAAACCTTATCTGCTCTCCGTCTAAAAAAGCTTTCGTGTTCAAAATTAGGAATCGTGATGCTCGGCGGGACACTGGGCAACTCCGGAGTAGTCGTTGAAGTAGTTGAGGTAGCTCCCCCTAAACCGCCACCCCTATAAGGAGAAGAAAACAAAGGATAAAGAAAATAAACAAAAGCCGACAAAACTAAAAAAGCTAACCCAACCCACAACGCCATTTTTAGGAATCCACCCGAACTAGGTAGTTTTCTGTTAAATGCGGTGGCTGAATTAGTAGTCGGTAAAACTACCCGCTGAGACTGGGTAAAATTCCCTCCCGAAAGAGCCATAGACTTCACGTCTGAATCTAACGTCCTAATACTAATCTCATTTGGCGGCGGAGGCACATACGCCCCAGGATCTCTCTCTTGAGTCGAACCACCGAAAAAATCAGCCATAGCTTTATTATAGACTCAATAACTTAAAACCCCCAACCTCTCTATCCTTCTGCTAATTGTTTTACCGAAAGCCCAATCTTACCGTCCTCCACTTTTATCACCTTTGCTCTTACAAAATCTCCGACTCGAGCCACCTCGTTTATATCCTTCACAAACCCACTCTTAAATTCAGAGATGTGAATCATTCCGTCCTGACCGCCTCCTAAA